>NZ_JANSIV010000157.1:0-17613 GCF_047502705.1 Synechococcus sp. H70.1 | reverse complement strand
TGCAGCTTCTTCCGGCGCAGCCCTGCCCTCTTGGGCAAGATCGGCGGCTACTTGCTCGGTGGAGCTCTCCTCGCCTGCCAGTAGGCTCTCCGCCTCCTCGGCGTGCGGGGCTGCTGCGACAGGGGTTACCTCTTGGCCCCCGTCGAGGGCAGAGGGTTCTGCTGCCGGGGCAGCCGTGCTCCCGACTTCGGAGAAGAGCGGCTCCGGCTCTCCAACGGGGCCCAGGTCGAAGGAGGTGGGAATCCCTGGCTCCTCAAGGGCCGGTGGCACAGGGCGGAAGGCCAACAACTCAGAGGAGGGCTGGATGGTATGCGCTGCTCCGCTGGCCAGAGCCTGGTGAGCCTGTTTCAAATCTCGCAGAACCGGCAGAGCCACCTGCCGTAAATCCTGGGCAGGATCCGCCAAAATCTCCCCAATCAGGCAAGTCAGGGCCCTCCAGCCGCCCAGCTCCACACCCTCCGCCTGCCCTACCTCCTGGAGGGATTGGGCCACCCTCTGCAAGGCAGGCCGCGTAGCTGGGTCGTCGGGCCGTTTGAACAGCTCCAGCATCTGGCGCAGCAGGGCCGGGATCCGCTGATGGATGACCTCTTCCAAGGGATCAGCGGGTGCAGGAGGCGCTGTCAGGCGGGCCAGTTGCTGTAATTCTGCAGAGGCGCTCACCTCCTCAGCCCTGCCTGCCAAGATAAGCTGCTGTCCCTGCTTCAAGTCCCGCAGGGCAACCAACGCCAACGTTCGCAGTTCGGCATTGGGGTTGCTCAGAGCTTGCTCGAAAGTTTCCGTCAGCTGTTGCCAGCCTCTTAGATGATGGGCCTGCCCTATCTGCTTGAGGACAGCATTTGCCTCCCGCAACTGCTCGCGTACGCCCGGCTGATCCCCCCGCTTGAACAGCTCCAACATCTGCCGCAACTGCCGCGGCACCACTTCCGCCATCTCCTGTTGGAGGCTACGACCTGTCGACCCGGGGGCACTAGCCGGAGCAGGAACAGAGGGCGGGCCTTCCCCAAGAAGACTCTGAATGTGCTTTCCAGCCTCCTGAAAGACCGGCTCTAGTCTTGCCAAAGTGGAGGCACTGAACTCCTGCGTGAGGCCCTGAGGACTCTGCAGCTCGTCCAACAGCGCTGCCAGACCATCAAAAACCTGCAGCAGCAGCGTTTCTAAATGCTGATCCACTGGCACCTCGCCCGGACGAGAGCGAAAGATGTTAAAAAAGTCTTCCAGGCGGTGGGCTGTTTGCTGAATGCTGGCAAGACCCAGCATGGCTGCTCCCCCTTTAATGGAGTGAGCAGCTCGAAATAGCTCATTGATCTGCTCGGGATTGCTAATCGTGTCCCGCAAGCTGAGGAGACCCTGCTCAATCGTGGCCAAGTGGTCGCGGGCCTCTTCGATGAAATAGTTGAGAATTCGCTTTTGCGCTTCTTCATCCATGGCAGGAGGCTCCTCCTACAGCCCATAGGTATCCATTAGTCGTAGCAAAAGAACCCTTCCCTCTGCTCTGATTTCCTCTCCAACCGACAAGGGGGACTGGCTTGGGGCAGCAGGATCCCTACTCCCTAGAATGCCCCCGGAACAAGCAAGTTTACTCATTCATCTCCCACGCGGAAGCGACCCACAGAAGCTTGGAGCTCACGGGCAATGCTCACCAGCTGTTGAAGCGAGGCAGCCACCTTCTGCGCCTCCTCAGACGTCTCGTTGGCCGTCAGCGCCACTGACTGCATGAGATGGGCTACAGCGCGGGAGGTCTCTGTTTGTTGCACGGTAGCGTCAGAAATGGCTCGTACCAACCCATCGATCTGTTGGCTGACCTTGATGATCTCATCCAGACTGTTTTTGGCCTGCTCGGCCCGCCTTGTTCCCTCTATAACCACCTGCGTCCCCTCCTCCATGGCTGTCATGACGTTGCTGGTTTCCGACTGGATCTGCAGCACAATCTGCTCAATCTCTTTCGAAGCTTTGGCAGACCGGTCAGCCAGTTGTCGCACCTCGTCAGCCACGATGGCAAAGCCTCGTCCAGCCTCGCCGGCCCGAGCAGCCTCGATACTGGCATTGAGAGCAAGCAGGTTGGTGCGCGAGGCAATTTGTGAGATCAAAGCCACAATCTTGGAGATCTCCTGCGAGGATTCTGCCAAGCGTTTCACCTTGCGGGTTGTCTCTGCTGCCACTTCCCGAATTTCCAGGATGCTGGCCACCGTGCGATCCACTGCTTCTCCACCCCGGGCAGCTGCTTCTGTGGCCTGGGCAGTGACATTGGCTGCCTCGCGGGCGTTGTTGGCCACCTCCTGAATGGAGTTCGTCATTTCCTGGATGGAGTCAAGGAAGTTGGAAATCTCCTCCGCCTGGCGCAGGGCGTCGGCAGAAAGGTTGCGGGCAAAGTCCTCGCTCTGTAAAGCTGCCTCGTTGACAGCGGCGGCAGCCCGCTTCACTTGGATCACAATGTCCCGCAGGCTGCGGATGGTCAGGTTGAAAGAGTCAGCAACAGCGCCGAGGACATCGGCAGTGACCTCCGCCCGCACCGTCAAGTCCCCGCGGGCTGCCCCCTCCACATCATCCAGGAGGCGAATTACCTGCCGTTGCAAGTCTTCCTTGGCTTGGCCTTGCTCGGCAGCCCGCTGGCTTAGATCGGCAAAATGGGCCTCAAGGGCGGCGGCCATTTGGTTAAAGCTATTGGCCAAGCGCCCCAACTCGTCATCCCCTCTCGCCTCTGCTCTTACGGAAAAATTCCCCTGGGCCAGGGCGGCGAAGTGGTTGGACAGCTCTTGGGCAGTGGAGTGAATGCGTTTGGCACTGCTAGCCGCCAGTACAGCCCCAACTCCTGCGCCGACAACTCCCCCTCCAATGACCCCCCCAATCCAGCGGGCTCCCCCATTGGCCGGGATCCCAAGGCCGATGACCATGCCAGCAGCCAAACTCACAGCTCCTTGGATCAGCGCCAGCGTCAACTGATTGGCCGTCAGTCGGCTAGGCAGTTCCTGCTCGGATAGGCTAGGGAGAGGAACAGTGAGCGTAGGCAGGCTTGGTACCGTTTTACTCGTCTCTCCCGTCTTGCCCTCCTCGGGAGAAAAGGCCGCTGGCTCGCTGGGCTCCATGCCAGCCAGCTCGCGATCCAGACGGTCCAGCTCACCGAGCTCGAAAGAGGCGGAGGCAACGCTGGTCGTGTCCTCTTCAGGGGCAGGGATTGGCTCACTCATGGGAGCAGCCAATTCTGTTGGCAAGCTCTCCTCTAGGGATCCCCCCTCCTCTACCGCGAACGGGGGAAGTGAGAAACCCCTCTCGTCTGGAAAATCCGCATCGCTAGCCAATTGAGTAGTGGCCTCACTTTCCAGATCCTGCAGCTGTTGCTCGAATTCGCTGAGGAAAGCAAAGTCGTCCTCGACGACTGGATCTGTCTGAGCCTCTCCTCGATCCCTCTCTCCCCTCGTCTGAGGAGTCGTAGGCAGGGGCTGAGAGAAACCCAACGAAGCTGCTGGCTCCATTGGGAGTGGCGCGGCAAAGCTGGGGCTTTCCCTGGCAAGGGGATCTGCCTCGAGTTCCCTCCTCTCCTCGACCACAAATTGGGAAAAGGGATCCGACTCCTCCGGTTGAGCAACAAACCCCTCCTGAGACTGCGGGAAAGGAGGAACATCCGCCAGCTCCGGTGCCATCTGCAACAGCTCCTCCAGGCCCCTGCGGGCTGCCTCTAGCTCCTCGGGATCGCTGGCCGTTTTGAGGATGCTATCATAGGTGTAACGGGCTTCCAGCAGTTGCCCTGCCTGTTTCTGAGCTGAAGCTAGCAGCAACTTGACGGCCGTATCCTGGGGTTGAGCAGCGGCCACCTGGCTAAACAGCTGTACTGCCTCGGCGTAGTTCCCCTGCCAGAAAGCAGCCATCGCCTTGGCAAAGTCTCTCTGATTGCCTGCACTGGAAACCATAGTTCCTCCCTTTGCTACGTGGCTAGCTTCGTTGCTGCCTTAACCCAACTGCGCGGAACTCACCCCTTCAGAACCGAGAAGCAGGGCAGACGCCGCCAAGGAAGCTCCCCTCCCCTTCCTAGGGGGGCTTTCTCTTGACCAGCTCATAGCCCGGCTGCCCATCAACCCCAACGGTTAGATCTTAGGATGGCCGACGGATCCAAGAGCGGCAAGTGGGCTCCTGTTTCTGGCACTACCCATTCTCCCCGCAAGAAAGGAGCCAGCGACTCAGGCGCTTGGAGAACAGGCCGCACCAATTCAGTTTTCAGCCACTCCATGCCCACGATGGAGTCCACAGCCAACCCCATCACCAAATCCTGCTGATCCATCACAGCCACCACCGGCAGCTCAGTGCGGTCAAGATTCAGGGGTGGGCTGATCCCCAGGAATTGCCCCAAGTCGGCAACCCAGATGATTTCGCCCCGCAAATTTAGCGTGCCCAGCAGAACCGGCGCGACATTGGGCATGGGGGTAATTTTCTCAGGGCCAATGCTCATTACCTCCACAACCGATACTGCGGGCAGGGCAAATTCTTCGCCGGTGACAAGCTTGACTTTCAGGAATAGCTCCCCTTCAGGAGCCTCGATTTCTCGCAATTCTTGGGTTTCATCCCCTATCGATAAGTCCAGATCCCCAACCATGATGCTCCCCCGTAGGGATGGTCTTCTGGAGAGGTGGCCCAGGGCCTAGAGTCCTCTTGGGCTCTGCTGGAAGGCCCAGAAGCGGGATGGGCGGTCCCTAGCCTCTCAGTAATTGCTTAATCGTACCCACCAGTTCCTGGGGCTGAAAAGGTTTGGCGATGTAGGCATCTGCTCCCTGGCGGAGCCCCCAGTAGCGGTCAGCTTCTTCACCTTTGGAAGAACACATAACAATTGGAGTGTTCTGAGTAAGCGGGTCAGACTTGAGAAGACGGCACACCTCGTAGCCGTTCATACGGGGCATGACAATGTCCAGCACAATCAGGTCGGGCTTGTTCTGCTTCACTGCCTCTACGGCTTCCACTCCATCTCCCACCGTCATTACCTCGAAGCCGTTTTCCTGCAGCAGCTTACTGATCATCTCCCTCTGGGACTGGCTATCTTCTACCACCAAAATGCGACTCATCTTTGGCTGTCCTCCTTGATCCCTTGCAACTGCTGTTTAAGGTTAGCCAGGAGCTCTTGGCGCTTGAAAGGTTTGGTTACTCAGGCAGCTCCCGAATGGCACCTGGCCCACTTGATTTCAATGGTGGGGCCCAAACTTGGTGCTTTTAGCCATTCCTGCATGGCCTCCGGGTACACCAGCCCTTTGCCCATTGCCTGCACCTCCACAGCTGTTGGCTTGTTGCAACTAAGGCTTCTTGCCCAGCTCTATGGCTCTGGATCAGCCCTGCTACTGCTCTATTGTTTTGGTGCAGCCCTCCTCTGTCTAGCACTTCACCTCCAGTTTGGCTGTTCCAACGCCTATTCGCCGCTGCTCCCTTTGGGGGGTGGCCCCACGTAGGATTCGACGACGGTCAACAACTCCTTTTCAGAAAAGGGCTTGCCCAGAAACTCGTTAGCGCCGGCCATGCGGGCCTTAATTCGGTCGGTAAAACCATCCTTGCCAGTAAGCATAACGATGGGGGTTTCACGGAACTGGCTGGACTTGCGCAACATGGCGCACAGCTCATACCCATCCAGCTTGGGCATGGCCACATCGCAGAGAATCATGTCAGGGTTGAGGAGAAACGCTTGTCCCAGGGCCTTGAGGGGATTGCCAATGGTAGTGACCTGGTAGCCCTTGTTTTGCAGGATGAACTCTACGGTTTTCTGGATGGCCATGGAATCGTCGATGCAGAGGATGTGGGCAGGCCTGTCGCTGGGCTTGAGGGGACGGCTGGGCTGGGGATTGGCAGGGGAGACAGGCTCTGACAAGTGAATTGCCCCCTGCTGCACATAGGGATAGAGAGCTTTGGCCACTGCCAAGGTATCTCGGCCCAGGTAGCGACTCATCTGGCGAATGCTGGTTTTGCCGTTGGACCACTCGCTCAGGGCTTTGAAGACGGGAGCAGGCAGGGTTTGCTGGAGCGGTAGGGGATTGACGATGGTGGGGGCTTGGTTGGGGGCTTGGATGTAGGGGTACAGCTTCTTCCACTCCTGCACTTGCGTCACCATCTCGGTGAGCAGGGGAGTGACAGGGAAGGTGGTTAATTGCGGAGCCAGGGGAGGGCCGGCCTCGAAAATGAAGGAGCCATGGTGGAGGCTGAGCAGATCAAAGAGGACTTCCCGCACCATGCCCAGCAAGATTTGCTTGCCCTGGTTGGGGTTGAGCTTGTGGTTTTCCAGCAAAGACCAGAGGCGGCTATACTCGGGGGCATTGACTGCTGCTTTGGGAGGCATCTGAACTTCGTCTAGGGCGGCTTCGAGCTTGAAGCGGTGCAGGTAGTCTCTGAGACGGGCAATGTTGCCTTCGCCTTCAGAGGCATAGATGATCCGCCCATTTAGGAAGAAGACAAACCAGTAAACCGAGGGGCCGGCCTCTACGAAAAGCTCACCGGTGCGCTGGCCCAGCTCAATGAGCTGAAGGATACTGCGGATATCGATTTCTTGTAACCTTCCCTGCATGGGATCCCTGCCTGCAGTCCAGCAAGATACGACCATTATGACGCTAGCTTTCTTGCTGCTATCCCACAAGGGGAGCTTTTTGGGGATTCTTTGGGATTCCCCGCGCTCTCCAGTTGGAACTGGCTGGAAGTGGATCCAGGGATCCCTTTTCAGCAACCAAAGGACTCCCCTCCGGCTTGAAAGCAAGCCAATGGATCCGCACAGGCGGCTCTCCCTAGAGCAGAATGGAGGGAGAGCCTCCCCTGAAACTTAGTTGTTGCAAAAGCAATGCTGCTCATTTTCACCACTTGGGTGCTGGGCCCACTGCTGGCGCTCTACACCGTCTTGTTTGTATTGCGCATTTTCCTGTCCTGGTATCCGCAGCTGGATACTTCCCGCTTACCCTACTCCCTGGTGGTTAGCCTGACGGAGTTTTTGTTGCGCCCGACACGCCGCCTAATCCCGCCTTTGGGAGGGGTGGACCTGGCGCCTGTGGTGTGGGTGGGCCTGGTTACCCTGTTGCGGGAGCTGTTGCTGGGACAGCAGGGCCTGCTGACTCTGGCCCTGCACCAGGCCTTCTAGGGCCTCTGTAAGGGAGGAAGCCCGCTCTGGAAAAGTTGTTGGCCATTGGCCCCTTCTTGGATCTCCTCCTGGACCTGCCTCAGGTGCCGGATTAGCTCGGGCACCACCTGGTAGAGATCCCCGACGATGCCATAGTGGGCAAACTTAAAGATGGGGGCAGAGCTGTCTTTGTTGATGGCGATAATGGTCTGAGACTTGTCCATACCAACCCGGTGCTGGATGGCTCCCGAAATGCCGCAGGCAATATAGAGCTGGGGACGGACAGTCTTTCCAGTTTGGCCTACCTGGTGGGCATAGGGGATCCAGCCGGCATCCACCGCCTTGCGGGAGGAGCCAACGGCGCTGTTGGGGAAACAGGCGGCCAGCTCCCTTATTAGCTCAAAGCCCTCGGCGCATCCCAGGCCGTAGCCGCCGGCAACGATGACCTTAGCCCGGCTGAGATCCACCGCCTGGGAGAGGTTGCGCACCGTTTCCACAATTTGCAGCTGGAGATCCTCCGGCTCCAAGTTGACGGGCACTGGGATCACTTCCCCTTTTCGGGATCCGTCCCAGGGCAAGGGCAGCATCACGCCAGGGCGCACCGTGGCCATTTGCGGCTTTTTCCAGGGGCCGAGGATGCGGGCCTTGAGGGACTCGCCAAAGCTGGGCCGAATGGCGTATAGGCAGTCGGGGAAGAAACCGGACTTGCTGGGATCGCGGCTGTTGGTGTACTCGAAGGGACCAATGTCAAGCTCAGTGCAATCGGCGGTCAAGCCTGTTTCCAGGTGGGCCGCCAAACGGGGGGCCAGGTCTCGGCCCGTAGTGGTGGCGCCAAATAGCAGGATGTGGGGCGGCTGAGGCCAGCTTTTGATGAGATCCAGGATGACGCGGCGGTAAGGCAGAGTGCGGTATTGGGCCAACTCTGGGTGATCGGCAATGAAGACTTGGTCCGCCCCATGGCCAATGAGGAGCGGGGGCAGATGGGCAATCCTGTGCCCCAGGACAAGGGCGCTCAGGATCCCTCCTAGCTTGTCAGCCAGCCGTCGCCCTGCTCCTAGCAGCTCCAGCCCAATGGGCTGCAACTCCCCGTCTAGCTGTTCGGCGAAGACCACTACCCGCTTACTCTCCATAAGGTGGGACTCCTCTTAAGAGTGGGAAGCTAAGAGGTTAGGGTGTAGCGGAACAAGTCAACCGCTTGGGTGAGTTGTTGCACCAGTTGGGGCACCGGCTGTCCCTGAAAGACCTGACAATTGCCGCCCATTTCCCCTACTTTTTCAGTAGCGGCCACAATGGTTGGGGATCCCTTGAGACCACACCGCTCTGGATCGGCTCCTACGTCGTCTAGGCTAAGAATCTGGATAACCTCGGCCCGCGCTGCCTCATCCCGCAGGAGCTGCTGCACCCGACGCATGCCACGCAGGGTGGGGTAGGCCAAACGCCGCGCTGTGTTGGCCACCGTCACCAAAACCGGCAGGGGCACCCTCACCGTCTGGGATCCCCCCTCAATGGCCCGCCGCGCCACCAAGATTCCCTCCTGGATCTCGAAAGCCTCACAATAGGTAACCTGAGGGATCCCCAGCCGCTCCGCCAGCTGGGGCCCCACCTGGGCTGTATCCCCGTCGGTGGTCTGCAGCCCGCAGAAGAGGATATCAGGCTGGCCCGCATAGCGAACTGTCTGGGCCAGAGTGTAGGCAGTGGCTAAAGTGTCCGAAGCAGCCAGGCGGCGATCGGTTATTAAAATGCCCCGATCCACGCCGTGGGCAATGGCCTCGTAGAGCACCTCGATGGCCGGCGGTGGCCCCATGGTAATTGCCGTTACTCGGGCTCCGTGCTGTCGCTTGGTCTGTAGAGCTGCTTCCAGGGCATAGCGATCAAAGGGGTTTAACATCCGTTTGGCCCTGGTCCGGTCAATGGTGCCGTCACTGTTGATGCCGGTTTTGCTGTTAGGGTCGGGAACTTGCTTAATCAAAACAAAGGCTTCCAAGGGCAGCCGCCCCCTACGAACTTCCTCCAAGGTAGAAGGGATCTCCTACCCCACAACACTTATTTGGCTTTTTTTTGGGATCAATCCCGGCTTTAAGTTAGCTGTGATTCGCTGTTGCCGTTGATCTCTTGGCTCCCTCTCCAAGCTTGCCAGAGAGGCCTCCCTTGTAAGCTAATAGAGCGAAATCTCCAAGCCACCAATTTGTAGAGGACGGCTTCTTGGTCCTCAAGTTTCTTATCTCCAAGTAAAGTGCTGTTGGTTGCAGTTAAGATTAAGCAGCAACGGACTTCATGCCACCAACCTAGCAGCGTTTAACGGGGGAGGGGACTTTGCCAAAATAGCGGGGTTAATCTTTACCCCTTGGAGCTCCGGCTCTGTCATCCCCCCAGCCCACAGGCTGGCCGAGGTAAACAATTATGTAAAATCAAGACACCCATCGGTGCCAAGTTGAGCTTTTGCAGAGTGTTTTGCTACCCTCACCATGGTCACTCAACCTCTATCTACCTCGCTAATTCGCTTTCTCGCCGCTGCCGTGGCCGAAAGTATTCAACGGGCAGCAGCAGCAGGGCAACTGGGATCCCTGACTCCTGAGCAGGCGGCTGGCGTGGTGCCAGTTGTCCAGATCCCGAGCGATCCTCGCTATGGCGATTACGCCTGTCCCACTCCCTTGGGGATGGCCAAGCTCTGTCGCCTGGCACCGACTCAGATTGCGCAAACCCTGCAAAAACACTTGGATTTGCCGGATATTGAAACAGAGGTGGCGGGGGGAGGGTATCTCAACTTCCGGCTGGGAGATCCCTTTTTGGCCGAGCGATTGCAAGAGTTGTTGAGCTTAGGGGAAGACTTCGGAAAGACAGCCACTCCCCATCCTGAGCGCATCTTGCTGGAATATGTTTCCGCCAACCCCACAGGGCCGCTGCACGTGGGGCATGGGCGCTGGGCTGCAGTTGGCTCCACCCTGGCTAACCTGCTGCGCTGGACAGGACACCAGGTGGAGCGGGAGTTCTACATCAACGATGCCGGCAATCAGATGCGCCTCTTAGGTCAGTCCCTGGAGGTGCGAGTGCGGCAACTCCAGGGCGAAGAGGTAGTCTTGCCAGAAGATGGCTATCACGGCAGTTACTTGATCGACATTGCCCGGCGGCTGCTGGAGCAAGTGCAGGCCGGGATCCGCCCTCTGCCCGCTAGCTTGGAGGAATACACGGAGTTTGCCTATAGGGAAATCCTGGCCTGGCAAAAACAGACTCTGCAACAGTTGCGCACCGAGTTCGATCATTGGTTTAGCGAGCGCCGCCTGCACACCCCCGATCCCCAAACAGGCCTCAGCGCAATCCAGCAGGCCTTGCAAGAGCTGCAAGAGCGCGGTTTTCTCTACAAGGCTAAAGCGCCGCGAGGTGAGGATCCCAAGCCAGGGGCAGAAGAGGCCGTTTACTTCAAAACCCAAGAATTTGGCGACGACAAGGATCGGGTCGTACAGAAGGCCGATGGCTCCTTTACCTACCTAGCTGCTGATATTGCCTACCACCGCGACAAAGTGCAGCGGGGCTACCAGCGGCTGATCAATATCCTTGGCTCGGATCACCATGGCTATATTGCTCGCTTAAGGGCAGCGGTGGCGGCCTTCAACCCAGAGGTGAAGTTGGAAATCCTCATTGGCCAATTCGTCAAGTTGTTTAAAGCTGACCCAGAAACTGGCCAGAAAGTGGAAGTGCGCATGTCCAAGCGCACCGGCAACTTTGTTTCGCTAAACGACCTCCTCGAGGATCCAGAAATTGGCGTGGGGGTCGATGCAGCGCGCTGGTTTCTGCTCAGCAATAGCATGGACAGCCCCATCAACTTTGATTTGGATTTGGCTGTCCAGCAAACTTTCGATAACCCGGTGGTTTATGTCCACTACAGCCACGCTCGCTGCTGTACCCTATTGCGACGGCTACAGGAAGAAGAAAAGGTGGAGCTAACCAACACCGTTACTTTAACTGAGGACAAAAAACTGCCTTACAAAGAAACCGAAGAACGGGCTCTGCTGCTGCGCCTTTTGGCTCTGCCAGATGAACTGATTGCCGCTGCCGAAGAACGCGCCCCCCACAAAATCATTCGCTACGCAGAAGCCCTTGCTGCTGATTTCAACAAGTTTTACGACAACTGCCGCATCATACCCCTCTTGAAAGAGGATCCCTTCTTGGCGCAGGCTCGCATCCAACTGGTACAGGCTACGCGGCAGGTTTTGTTTAACGTGCTTACCGGTATCCTCGGCCTCAGCGCCCCTGAGTCCATGTAAAACCTCCGCCTGGCTCCGACTCCAGCCATGGCCTGTTCCTACCCAAGGTTGAGGTAGAGGCAAAAAAAAGGATCCCCCGAGGGGATCCCTCTAATTGCCCCAGCTCGGCAGTTAGCCGGACAAGGAAGCCGTCGAGGCAATGAGGAAAGCTGCGTAGGTTAGCACGTACCCCACCGTGAAGTGTGCTAGACCTACCAAGCGCCCCTGCACAATGGACAGGGCCACTGGCTTATCCTTCCACCGGATCAAGTTGGCCAGGGGGGTGCGCTCGTGCGCCCATACTAGCGTCTCGATCAGCTCTTGCCAGTAGCCGCGCCAGGAGATGAGGAACATGAACCCCGTAGCCCACACCAGGTGGCCGAACAGGAACATCCAGGCCCAAACCGCCAGGTTGTTCATGCCGTAGGGGTTGTAGCCGTTGATCAACTGGGCAGAGTTGGCCCAGAGGTAGTCCCGCAGCCAGCCCATCAGGTAGGTGGAGTTCTCGTTGAACTGGGCAACGTTGCCGCTCCAGATCGCCAGGTGCTTCCAGTGCCAGTAGAAGGTGACCCAGCCAATGGTGTTCAGCATCCAGAACATGGCCAGGTAGAAAGCATCCCAGGCAGAGATGTCGCAGGTGCCGCCCCGACCCGGGCCATCACAGGGGAAGCTATAGCCGAAGTCTTTTTTATCCGGCATTAGCTTGGAGCCGCGGGCATCCAACGCCCCTTTGACCAGGATCAAGGTAGTGGTGTGCAGGCCCAGGGCAATGGCGTGGTGCACCAGGAAGTCACCAGGACCAATGGGCAGGAAGAGGAACCCATTGGGATCGTTGATGGCTTGCAGCCAGCCCGGTAGCCACACATTGCCGTAGTTGGGCCAAGCTGTAGAGGCAATGCTGTTGGGATCGGACAACAGCACATTCATGCCGTAGAGCATCTTGCCGTGGGAAGCTTGAATGAACTGAGCAAACACTGGCTCAATTAGGATCTGCTTCTCCGGCGTGCCAAAGGCTTGCATGACATCGTTGTGGACGTACAGCCCCAGCGTGTGGAAGCCCAAGAACAGCGATACCCAGCTCAGGTGGGAAATGATCGCCTCCTTGTGATCCAGCACCCGCGCCAGCACGTTGTTCTTGTTGGCTTCGGGATCGTAGTCCCGCACCAGGAAGATGGCCCCATGGGCAAAAGCCCCCACCATCAAGAACCCAGCGATGTACTGGTGATGGGTGTAGAGAGCTGCCTCCGTGGTGTGATCCATGGACATGAACACGTAGGGGTTGAGGGCGTACATGTGCTGCGCCACCAGCGAGGTCACCACCCCCAAGCAGGCCAGCGCCAACGCCAACTGGAAGTGCAGGGAGTTGTTGACCGTGTCGTAGAGGCCCTTGTGCCCTTCGCCCAGCAGGCCCCCGAAGGGCGTACCCTTGGGCGGGTTGTGGGCACCCAGGATCTCGCGGATACTGTGACCGATGCCCCAGTTGGTGCGGTACATGTGGCCGGCGACGATGAAGATGACCGCAATGGCCAGGTGGTGGTGGGCCATGTCTGTCAGCCACAGGGACTGGGTGTTGGGGTTAAAGCCGCCCAAGAAGGTGAGGATAGCTGTGCCTGCCCCTTCTGCCGTGCCCCAGACGTGGTTGGCCGTATCTGGGTTCTGGGCATACACCCCCCAGTTAAGGGTGAAGAAGGGCTTCAGTCCCGCCGGGTGGGGCAGCGTGGTGAGGAAGTTGTCCCAGCCCACGTGTTGCCCCCGCGATTCGGGGATGGCCACATGGATGAGGTGGCCTGCCCAGGCTAGCGAGCTGACCCCAAACAAGCCGGCCAGGTGGTGGTTGAGGCGGGCCTCAGCATTCTTAAACCAGCTCAGGCTGGGCCGGAAGCGGGGCTGCAGGTGCAGCCAACCGGCAAACAGGAACACCGCCGCCAACAACAACAGGCCAATGGCACCAATGTAGAGATCGCCGTTGGTGCGCAGGCCAATCGTGTTGAACCAGTAGTAGAGGCCAGAGTAGGCTGCGTTGACAGGGCCGCCGCTGCCGGGTTGGGTGAAGGCTTCCACCGCCGCCTTGCCGAATTGGGGATCCCAAATGGCGTGGGCAATGGGGGTGACGCCGGTGGGGTTGGCCACCCACTGCTCATAGTTGCCCTGCCAAGCGATGTGGAAGACGTTGCCCGAGGCCCACAGGAAGATGATTGCCAGATGGCCGAAGTGGGTGGCAAACAGCTTTTGGTAAAGCCGCTCCTCCGTCATGCCATCGTGGGTCTCAAAGTCGTGGGCAGTGGCAATGCCATACCACAGACGTCGAGTGGTGGGATCGCTAGCCAGGTCTTGGCTGAATTGCGGAAAACGAGTTGCAGTTGTCATGATTTTCTCTTCCTCCTTGCCTTAGCCGAGTGCGGCAAACCGTGCCAGGAAGAACGCCCACGTGGTGACGATTCCGCCCAGCAGGTAGTGGGCCACACCGACCGCCCGCCCTTGAATAATGCTCAGGGCACGGGGTTGAATGGCCGGAGCGACTTTCAGCTTGTTGTGGGCCCAAACAATCGACTCAATGAGCTCCTGCCAGTAGCCGCGACCGCTGAACAGGAACATCAAGCTGAAGGCCCAGATGAAGTGGGCGCCCAAGAAGAGCAGCCCATAGGCCGACAGCGCCGAGCCGTAGGAGTTGATCACCTGCACCGATTGCGCCCACAGGAAGTCCCGCAACCAGCCGTTAATGTTGATGGCGCTGGCTGCAAAGTTGCCGCCCGTGAGGTGCTCAATCGTGCCGTCCGGGTTGACAGTGCCCCAGATGTCACTCTGCATCTTCCAGCTGAAGTGGAAGATCACAATTGAAATGGCGTTGTACATCCAGAACAGCCCCAGGAAGACATGATCCCAGCCGGAGACCTGGCAGGTGCCGCCGCGGCCTGGCCCGTCACAGGGGAAGCGGAAGCCCAGCTTGGCCTTGTCCGGGATCAGGCGGGAAGAGCGGGCAAAGAGCACTCCCTTGAGCAGGATCAGCACCGTGATGTGGATGGTCATGGCGTGGATGTGGTGCACCATGAAGTCCGCCGTGCCTAACACCATCGGCATCATGGACACCTTGCCGCCCACGGCCACCACGTCGCCGCCGAAGATGGGGCTTACCGAAGCGCCCACGTAGGGAGCAGTGCTGGCGATGGCCTTGGTGTGCAGGGATTGAATCCACTGGGCAAAAATGGGCTGCAGTTGAATGCCGGTGTCCGAGAACATGTCCTGCGGACGGCCCAGCGCCTGCATGGTGTCGTTGTGGACGTAGAAGCCGAAGGCGTGGAAGCCCAGGAACAGACACACCCAGTTCAGGTGGCTGATGATGGCGTCGCGGTGGCGGATTACCCGATCCAGCACGTTGTTGCGGTTCACCGCCGGGTCATAGTCCCGCACCATGTAGATGGCCCCGTGGGCAGCGCCGCCAACAATGAACAGCCCCCCTATCCACATGTGGTGGGTAAAGAGGGAGATCTGCGTAGCGTAGTCGATGCCCATGTAGGGGTAGGGGTTCATGGCGTACATGTGCTGGGCCACGATGATGCTCAGGGATCCCACCATGGCCAGGTTGATGGCCAGTTGGGCGTGCCAGGAGCTGGTCAGCACTTCGTAGAGACCCTTGTGGCCTTCGCCGGTGAAGGGGCCCTTGTGGGCTTCCAGGATCTCTTTAATGGAGTGGCCGATGCCCCAGTTGGTGCGGTACATGTGGCCCGCCACGATAAAGAGCACCGCAATGGCCAGGTGGTGGTGGGCCTGATCCGTCAGCCAGAGGGCGCCGGTTTGCGGATCCAAGCCCCCCTTGAAGGTGAGGAACTCCGCGTACTTGCCCCAGTCCAACGTAAAGAAAGGCACCACCCCGCTGAAGAAGCCCCAATCCACACTGGGGAACATCTCCTTCATCAGGGCTGGCTTGAGGATGAACTCGTGGGGCAGAGGGATCTGAGCCGCCGGCACCCCCGCATCCAACATCTTGTTGATGGGGATGGCCACATGAATTTGGTGACCGGCCCAAGCCAAGGAACCCAGCCCCAGCAGGCCCGCCAGGTGGTGGTTGAGCATCGACTCCACGTTCTGGAACCACTCCAGCTTGGGAGCCCGCTTGTGGTAGTGGAACCAGCCGGCAAACAGGCAGAGGCCAGCCATCACCAAGCCCCCAATAGCGGTGCAGAGGAGTTGAAACTCATTGGTGATGCCGGCAGCCCGCCAGAGGTGGAATAGGCCCGACGTGATGCGGATCCCTTCAAAGCCGCCGCCCACATCGCCATTGAGGATCTCCTGGCCAAAAATGGGCCAGACCACTTGGGCACTGGGTTTGACATTGATGGGATCAGCCAGCCAAGCGGAGTAGTTGGAAAACTGAGCGCCGTGGTAGTACATGCCGCTCAGCCAGACGAAGACCACCGCCAGGTGGCCAAAGTGCGCAGAAAAGATCTTGCGAGAGACGTCTTCTAAGTCGCTGGTGTGACTGTCGAAGTCATGAGCAAGAGCATGCAGGTTCCAGATCCAGGTCGTGGTCTTGGGCCCCCGCGCCAGGCTGCGATCAAAGTGCCCTGGCTTGGCCCATTTCTCAAACGAGGTGGGAACTGGATCAATATCAACCGCAACCTTGACTTTTGGCTCTCGCTCCTTGGGTGTAGTTGTCATCAAGAACTCCTCTCTTGCAACCAGGAACGAAGCACTCCCGCCCCGGCAAAATTAGGTATTTTCCCAGGGCGGGACTTACCTGGCATTATAGGTCAGCCTTTGGGAGCCCCCCGTTGCTTCACAATAATTAAACCTAGGGATCCCCTGCCTCACTGGAATTACGGCAAGCTGGGGATCCCTTCCTCAATCACGGTTGTAAACAGGTGTAACTGTAACGAACTTGCAGCTCACCCAAAAACGCAGCGCGGAAGCCCTGGAGAAGAAGTGCCGCTTGCAAGCAACTCCGATGGGGGTCTGCAAGCTCGCTTCCACCGCAGGGTAGGAGGCTTCCCCACCAACCGCCAGGTTGCACCAGAGAGAGCAGGTTCTCCAAGCACTACCCTGAGTTCAGGGAGCTGCCCGAGCACTGTTAAGGCCGGCAACGCGCAGATTTTCTCCTGCTGCTTGGGCTAGCGGCAGCTGTCTGCCAAGGCAGGGGGGCGGCGTTCTACCCCTCTTGCGGCAGGGGAAAGTGCTCTGAGTCTCCCCGCCGGTGCTGGGGAAGAGGCCAAGGCTTGCCCCCTGCAGGGCTACGTTGGCGCCGGCGGGACGCAGTCCTTGGAGTCCCTGGCTACTGCTTTGCGGAAGCCAGCTATACCTGTGGGGTAAACTGGCCAGGATTGGCTATCCGGTCTTGGTAGCTAGCCCAGCGAAGGCCGTTTCGCTCCTTAAGCTAACCGCAGTCCGGCCGCAGAAGGGCAGCGCCTACCCCAGTAGCATAAAGAAATTGCGGGGCAGGGATCCTCAGGTGGTCAGCAAGATACGTCTGCTAAACTGTGGACAATTTGCCGGCAGGTTCTGGCGATGACCCCTCCTACCTGCACGTTTTTGCATTTGGCTGACGTGCATCTAGGCTGTGACCGCTACGACAGTCCGGAGCGCAGCAAAGATTTTTTCTTTGCCTTTCAGGACGTAGTGCGTCGCCATGCCATTCAAAAGCGGGTAGACTTTGTCCTCATTGCCGGGGATCTGTTTGAGCATCGACAAATTCAGCCTGGGGTCCTCAACCAAGCCCAGCTGGTCTTGCGGGAGCTGAAGCGGGCTGGGATCCCTGTCTTAGCCATCGAGGGCAACCATGACAGCCGCCCTTATGGCGTCAAAACCAGTTGGCTGCGCTACTTAGCTGAGCACGGGGAGTTGATCCTACTGGAGCCGGAAGCAGGAGAGGAAGGCCTGCAGTTGCGCCCCTGGGCAGGGGGACAGGGAGGCTACATAGACCTCCCCTGTGGAGTGCGGGTCATTGGCTCTCAATGGTATGGCTCGGCAGCTCCCAAGTCCATCGAGCAGTTGGCGGCAGCCATTCGCCAGCTGCCCCCTGGCCCTGAGCGGGTGGTGTTAATGTTCCACCACGGACTGGAAGGCCAAATTGCCCGCTACCAAGGCGCCTTGCGCTACCGGGATCTCCTGCCCCTGCGGGAGGCGGGGGTAGGCTATCTAGCCTTGGGACATATCCACAAAAGCTATGCAGAAGAAGGCTGGATCTTCAATCCAGGATCCCTGGAGGCCACCAGCACTGCCGAATGGGAGCTTTCGCGGGGGGCCTATTGCGTCCAGTGGGGAGAGGGACCACCCCGGGCTGAGTTGGTGCAGGATTACTACCAAAGACCC
>NZ_JANSIV010000156.1:0-533 GCF_047502705.1 Synechococcus sp. H70.1 | reverse complement strand
TCCTGCGGTGGCAGGAATCGTCTGCAGCACCCGCGACATTACCCAGCAAAAAGAGGCGGAACTGGCGCTGCGGGAAAGCGAAGCCCGCTTCCGGGAAATTGCGGAAGTTGTTCCTGTAAGCTTTTTCCTAAGTTCAGCAGATTTTGGTCAATTTCCCTACGTAAGTCCGCGTTGTGAACAGATCTGGGGATACACGCCGGAGGAGTTTTACCAGAAGCCGGATCTGTGGAAAGACAGGATCCACCCCGAAGACCTGCCTCAGGTTCTGCAAGCCGCACCTCAAGTTATCCGAGGAGAGAAGCCGGTTACCTATCGCATTTTCCATCGAGATGGTCGGGTGCGCTGGTTGCGGACTTCCTGCCGGCCTATTTTCAATGAATGCCAAGAAGTGATCCGCATTGCCGGCATCACAGAAGATATCACCGAGCAAAAAGAGGCGGAGCTGGCCCTGCAAGAGAGCGAAGCCCGTCTCAAGGCTATCCTCGACGGGATCCCTTTTCCCATCTTTGTTAAAGATTTGCAGGGCCGCTACT
>NZ_JANSIV010000155.1:14877-19269 GCF_047502705.1 Synechococcus sp. H70.1 | reverse complement strand
GCCGAAGGCTGCTACTTGCTTTCCGGGACGCCGGGTGGAATGGTCATACGGGTGAGGGCTTGCCACCGTCCCTGGTCATCGCGAGAGAAGTCCAGCAACCAGCGGGGGCCATCCACCAGCGAGCGGGTGCGGCCGTGCTTGACCCAAAACTTAATCCACAAAGGAGGCTGAGAGGTCGAGCCACTGGCAGAATTGACCGAGGCCGGCAAACGCAGCACTACATCGAAATTGTCACCTGCCCGCAGTTGTTCGGGCACCAGCAGCTGTGGCGCTGGGCACACTCCTAGGGGCAAGGCTTCTGGGTTCTGCTCAGTAACCGGCAAAGGTAGCGCGGGCGGGACTGGCAGGACAGCCTCTTCGCTGGGCAGCTCAGGTGAGGGGGAGGGCGGAAGGGAGGAAGGAGGCACTGCCTCTGCTTCGGCTTGGGCCTCAGCTGGGGGTACGGTGTCGGCAGGCAGCTCTCCCGGCTGAGCCGGGCGGGGAGCTGGGGGGCTGCCCTGCCAGATGCGCAACAACTTCTGCAAAGTTCGCTCGGGAGAAAGCAGGGTTGTGGTCGAGGCAGGAGTGGCAACGTCCGTCAACCTGTCTTCCTCTTGGTGCTGCTGGGGGAGGGGGGTCTCCGAGGCAAGGGATTCTTGGCTGCGGCAGCGGATGGAAAAAGGAATCGTGAGCGGCTCTGAAGCCTGCCCAGAGGAGGGAGTGAGGCGCAGCTCTCCCCGCAGAGGACGCGCCCACGGCTGACTTGGCAGGGTAAGGGGAAGGCTAAACACTGCCGCTCGCGCTTGCCCTGGGAGTTGAATCTGCCGTCGCCCTTGGAAAAGGGGATCCTGGTTCCCTTCCTGCCAAAGCTGCACCTGGAGTTCGCCGCTACAGCCAATTCGCCCGGTTAACACCAGCACTTCCTGGGGGGATCCCTCCAGGTCGCTGTGCAGGAGGGAAAACAGCTCTGGGGGGACGGCAGCCTCTTGGGTCTGAGTGGAAGCTTCGGGCTCCGTTGGCTGGACCACCGAGGGTGCTGCTGGTTCCGACTGAGCTGGGGCGGGTACGACCTGGAAACGCAGACAATTGTTTAGCTCCGTCTCGCCAAACAGCTCAGCTATCAAATCGGCATCGCGGCAGTGCAGCTCCCAGAAACCAGGGGAGAGGTGGGTGGCCGGCAAGATGAGGCTGATCCCCTCCTCGTTGGTGCGCACCGAACGGGTTTGCAGGAGCGAGGTGGCTCTCTTTGAGGCTTTCGCCTCCGCTGGAGCTCCCTCATCTTCTGCTGTCAAAGGGCGGTAGTGAACTTCCACAGTAATGGTGAAGTAGGGTTGGGGACAACGGGCCAGGATGGTGTAAGTGTCCTCCTCCAGAATGGCTCCCTCGGCTGGTACTGGCTGCCATTCTTCTTGTCCATCGCGCCGTACCCAAAAACTCAGCATTGCGCAGTCACCTTTGGGAGAGTAGATACTTCACCAGCTCAGCTTGCAGGAGGGTTTGCTGCTGTCCTGTGGGCAAGTGCTTCAGCTGCACCTCCCCGGCCGCAGCTTCCGCCTCTCCCAGCACCACAGCCCAAGTGGCGCCGCTACGGCTAGCCCGTTTGAACTGTTTGCTAAAGGGGCTGCCGCTTAGATCCAGCTCGGTGCAAAAACCAGCTTGGCGCAGGGCCTGGGCAACGAGAAGGGATTGAGCTTCCGCTTTGGCTCCGCGGGAGATCACGTAGACGTCTAGGGGCCCTGCCACCCCCTCTGGCTGCTTTTTTTGCAGCAGCAGCACCAGCCGCTCCAGGCCAATAGCCCAGCCCACCGCTGGGGTTGGCGGCCCGCCCAGCTCTTCCACCAGGCCGTCGTAGCGCCCGCCCCCGCAGACAGTGCTCTGGGCTCCTAGCTCGGGCGAGACAATTTCGAAGGCGGTGTGGGTGTAGTAGTCCAAGCCACGCACCAGGTAGGGATCCAGCTCATAGGGGATGTCTAGGGCCTTGAGATGGGCTTGCACTTGCTCGAAGAAGGCGCGTGAGTCAGCACTGAGGTAATCGGGCAGCTTGGGCGCTTTCTCGGCAAGGGCGCGGGTATGGGGATCCTTGCTGTCAAGGATGCGCAAGGGGTTGCGGCTGAGGCGCTCCTGGGAGTCGGGATCAAGCTGCTCTTTCAAGGGGGTGAAGTAGTCCACTAGGGCTTGGCGGTAGGCCCGCCGATCCTGCCCATCCCCGAGGGAGTTGAGCCGCAAGGTAAGGTTTTCCACCCCCACCGCCCGCAACAGCTCCCAAGCCAGAGCAATGACCTCGGCGTCAGCGCGGGGATCCCGGCTGCCTAGGAGCTCCACCCCCAACTGATGGAACTGGCGTTGCCGCCCCGCTTGGGGACGCTCGTAGCGAAACATGGGCCCGCAATACCATAGGCGCTGCACATCGCCTGCCATCTGCAGCCCGTGCTGGATATAGGCCCGCACCACACCAGCAGTGTTCTCAGGGCGCAGGCTTACCTCCTGCTCGCCGCGAGTGCTAAAGGAAAACATCTCCTTGCCCACCACGTCAGTGGCGCCGCCGAGGCTGCGGGCAAAAAGCTCCGTTAACTCCAAAATGGGGGTGCGGATCTCCTGGTAGTTGGCCCGCCCCAAGATCTCGCGGGCCCTGGCCTCCACCTGTTGCCACAGCCTCACCTCCTGCGGCAGAATGTCGCGGGTGCCCCGCACCGCCTGGATTTTCTCCATGTTGGCTCCTCTTGGGCCCCCAAGGGTTTATGTCAATGCCATCATATCGGCAACCGTGTTCCTGCTGCCGAGGGGTAGAGCGAGCTAGCCTCGGCTCAAACTAGCATAGAAGGCGGCAACTTGGCTGGCAGCGGCCACAGCTGCTGTGGTGGATCGCAGGATTGTCGGGCCCAAGGAGACAGGCACTCCGCCGTAGGCTTCCGCCTGGCGCTGCTCGCTCTCTGTCCAGCCCCCTTCTGGGCCAATAGCCAGTGCCACCACGGGATCCCGCAGTTGCGGTAGGACCTGCAGCAGCAGAGGGGCGTCCTGGCGGGCGACGGCTATACCCCACCAGTTGGCCCTTAGCTCGGCCAGCCAGCGGCTCCAGGAAGTAGGCGGGTCAACTTGGGGCCAGTGCAGCCGCTCACACTGTTCTGCTGCCTCCCGCACAATTTTTTGCCAGCGTTCCTGCCGCCCAGATCCCGGCTCTACCACGGTGCGCTCCGTCAGCAAAGGGGTAATGCGGGCTACCCCCAGCTCAGTAACCTGGCGAAACACCTCATCAAACCCCAGCCCCTTGACCACTGCCAAGCCCAGATGCAGGTAAACGGGCAATTCCCGCGGCAGCGCCTCCACCTCGGTTGCAATCTGGCATTTCTGGGGCTGCCAATGGGCTAGCCACAGCTTGCCGGAGCCATCCAAAACCAAAAAGGGATCCCCTGGCCGGAGGCGGTGCACCCGCTGCAGGTAGTGCCGCTGTGAGCTACTTAAATGGAGCCCGCCCGCGGGATCCCGTTGGGCCGGATCGATGGCTAGGCGGGGCAGAGAACTTAAATTGTGCGTGCGTTCAGACAGCACCATTCCCCCCGTCGCCAAAGGGATGCAACCAACCACTCGTGGGCCTCCAACATCTCCGTAACCAGCTTGGCCTGCTCCAGGAGAATGCCGCTGAGGATGAGCCAGCCCCCTCTTTTCACCACCAGGCCAAACTGCGGGATCATGTCTAGGATCACCTCCGTCAGAATGTTGCACACCAGCCCCTCCACCATCTCGGGAATGTGCTCCAGGCTACCTTTGGCCACCACAATGCGATCCGTCAGGCCGTTGAGATCCCGGTTCTGGAGCGTGGCCTGCACCGCCAGCGGGTCAACATCCACGGCATAAACCCGCTTGGCTCCTAAGAGAGCCGCTGCCACAGACAAAATGCCCGAACCACAGCCCACATCGGCCACTGTGACTCCCCCAGCACCCCCCCCAAGGCGCATCTCCAGGGCCTCCAGGCAAAGCTGGGTGGTCGGATGAGTACCTGTGCCAAAGGCCATGCCCGGATCCAGCCGCAGCAGGAGACGACCGGGGTGGGGAGGTGGATCCAGCCAAGACGGACAAATAAGCAACCTGTCCCCGACCCACTGGGGCTGCCAGTGCTGCTTCCAACTGCTGCTCCAGTCCTCCGCCTCTATGCGTTCCCAGCGCAGTTTGGGAAGGGGCTGACCAGCTACGAGGGCATCTTGCCGCAGGCGCAGGGCCAGAGCTGCCAAGTCCAAGAGGGTGGCGCGGGAGCAGGGCAAGTAGGCATGAATGCTGATTTGGCCTTCGTCATGAGCCTGGCTGGCCATGCCTTGACAGCCAAAGCTCTCCAGCCGCCAAAAGATCTGGTCCTCCTGAACAGGGGAGGCAACGATGTGGAGATCCCACCAGCTTCCGGCGGGATCCAGCAGCTGGGCA
>NZ_JANSIV010000155.1:4307-14777 GCF_047502705.1 Synechococcus sp. H70.1 | reverse complement strand
TACCCCTTGGCTTGGGCAAGCCAGTTCTTTTCTAGTCTAGGATCACCCGCTAACGGGCAGCCCCCCTGATGAGGGGTTTGATGCCCCCCTCGATCCCCTGGGATAGAACAGGAGAAGAATTGAACGCGCACTTCGTATCCTTGGCAAAGCTCTGCACGAGGGGAGGGAGCTAAGCTGTGTTCTTTGTCAAGTGGCCATGCAAGGGGTGAGAGGAATGGTAGCCGAGCAGTCACCAGAACAGGGCACCCCACCTTCTCTCGAGCCGGCCGGGGAGCGGAAGGTGGACCAAGGAGGGGGAGCTGGGGATCCCCATCTACTCAAGGTCAACCCTGGCAAGAGCTCCGTCCCCCTGACGCGAACAGCTCTGATGCGGCGCTTTAACCAGAGCTTTCCGCCTTTTTACAGCCAGTTTGTCAGCAGCGAGGTTCAGGTGCAAAACCTGCGTCTGGCCTATGCCCTCTACCAGACTCGCAAGGCAGTGGTGCAGATGCAGGACGAGCGCTGTAAGACACTGGTTTGTCTAGCTTACCGCAATCGCCCCTCTCTGCTCAGCGATCTGTTTGGGGTGCTCACGGCATTCAATCTCTCAGTGCACAGCATCCATCTCTACGGGCAGATCTACGCACCCCACTTGGTATTTATCCGGGTCACTGTCTCGCGGGATGGGCACAGCCTTTCTGCCCAAACCAAACTTAGCCTAGAACGGGCCATTCACGAGTGCTTGGCAGGAGTGTTTCCTGTTCATGAAACCTTGGCGCTGGAGTTTGATCTCAAGGCTGCTCTAAAGGACACTCAGGTTTCTTTTTATCTTGACCCCCTGTTTCACCTGCCCACGCTACTAGTGGAGGTGGACAACCAGCCAGGTGTATTTTACCGGGTAATGACCGCTCTGGCGCAGGAGGATTTGACCGTTGTTAACCTCAATTTGCTGCTCCGCCGCAAACGGGTGCGCTTTATCTTCTACCTGCTAGGCCCGGAGGCAGCCCCAACTTTGCCGGAGTTGCTGGGGCAGAAATTGGCGTTGAGCATCCAACGGCGGCTGCAAGGGGAACCCGTCTAGAAAGGACACCGTCCCCCTGAGGCGAATGGCCCTAGATCTACAGAGGACTGGGGGGCAAGTCAAAAAGGACGGTGCTCATGTAGCGCTCGGCCCAGGCGGGGCCAAAAGCTTTTTCCAAAACGCGGCGGGTGCGGTCGTTTTGCTGTTGTTGACTGCAGTAGCGCTGCTGCCCTTGGTAGTGCGCCATAATCTGGCTGGGATCCGTCTGCGGGGGGATCTGGTGCGCCAGCTGGCAGTGCAGCTCCAGGTAACGGCAGGCAAAGTGCAAAAAGCGCTCGGCCTCGACTTCGTTAGTGGGACGCACAAACAGGCAGTAGGGGGAGAAGATCGTCCCCCAGGAGGGAAGTTGCCGTCGCTGCTGAAAAGGAGCGCGATGGGATCCCAGGGCTTCCAGCTCCTGGATGTAGGGATCTGGCAAAGTGGGAGTAACCGGTGAGAGATCGACAATGGCAGCACTTACCTGGCCGCGGCCGGCCACAATGTCACAGCCAAACAGCGGCAGCGGGTACTGCGGTTGAGGAAACATGACACAGTGGAGAATGTCCAGGCTTTGGCCAGCCTGGGCCAGCTCCAGGTGCAACTTGCGGAAGGGCCCCCCCTGGTAGCAGCGGTTTTCAATCTGCAGTTTCTCGCCTTCTAGGCGGCCCTCCACGTAGCCCAGATCCTCGGGCAGGTCATAGGGGGTCAAGGCGAGGTGGGATCCCCAAGTGCTCAGAATCGCCTCCGCAAGGCGCCCAATGAGGGGATGCACTTGGGCTTGCAACGTAGGAGGAGTAACCACGGAAGGGGTGGGATTCGAACCCACGGTGGCCTCACGGCCACAACGCTTTTCGAGAGCGCCACAATCAACCACTCTGTCACCCTTCCATCTATCCATCACAACAACATATTAGCGACAAACAGGCTATCCTGTGTGGGCCGAACAGAGAGTGCCGGCTCAAGAACCCCGCCCCGCCGAGGCAAAGGGTAGCCCTGTAGGTAGCAAGCCAGCTACAGTACGCCCAGCCCCCCATCACCCTCGCACCAGGAGGGTCTGCCTCTCCTCCAGCGGCATTGCTGCGGCTTAGGGGAAAGCCAGTCCTGAATACTTTCACTGGACGGTTTCTCTCCTGGCTAAACTAAGCATGAACTTCCTAATAGCGGGGAGGTTGAAGTTTTCTCTGCCCTGTCCCGCTTACCCATTAGAAACCTTGAGTTTGCAAGCAATAGGCAGGACTTGAGTCATATTGGAGTTATGCATTACCACAGCTGCATTCCCGCCGATCCTTGCCCTCCGCCCTGCTACCGCGACCGTCCTACGGACAGAGGGGGGCGCCTGCGGAGTGTAGCTAGTCCAGAAGGCGGCCCCTGCAATGAGATCATGGAGATATGGCTGCCCTTTCCATTCACCACTTTCGCCAGGCTAAGCAGATAGGTCAACCGCTGGTGGCCCTCACGGCTGCCGACTACGCCACAGCCCAGATTTTGGATCAGGCTGGGATTGACCTGATCCTGGTGGGCGACAGCCTGGCCATGACCAGCCTGGGCTACAGTAGCACCCTGCCCTTGACGCTGGAACAGATGATCCACCATGCCCAGGCGGTGCGCCGGGGGGTAGTGCGGGCCTTTCTGGTGGCTGACCTGCCCTTTTTGAGTTACCAAGTCCACAAAGAACAGGCTCTCCTCTCGGCAGGCCGGCTAATCAAGGAAGCGGGAGTCAATGGGGTGAAGCTGGAGGGGGGCTACCCCGCTATGGTGGAAACGGTTGCCTTTTTGGTGCAGCGAGGGATCCCCGTTCTGGGCCACATTGGCCTCACACCCCAGGCTAAACACCAGCTGGGGGGCTACCGCCAGCAGGGAAAAACACCGGAAGAGGCAGAGCGGCTGTGCCAGGAAGCTTTGAACCTAGAGCAAGCGGGAGCTTTTGCCCTAGTCCTGGAACATATGCCGGCGGACTTAGCCGCGCAGATTACCCGGCAACTCCAGATCCCAACTTTGGGAATTGGAGCCGGCCCTGCCTGCGACGGTCAGATCCTCGTCACTCATGACCTCCTGGGCTTAAGTGAGCGAATCCCGCCTTTTGCTAAGGCCTACGCCAATTTAAGACAGGTAATCCGAGAGGCCGTGGAAACTTTTGCTGAGGATGTCCGCCAGAAAGTGTTTCCTCCTCCCTAAGAGCTCCCTGGGAGCAAACTGTGTTATCCAAGTAAGGAAGCAGAACTAATGAGGTAACCGTTGTGGTTCCTGCTGGACTGAAGCGCTATGCCGTTCGGTATGCCTCCATGCCCCTGATGGTTTATCGGGAGCTGGCTGCCCACTTGGCTTGCATTCCCGGCGTAGAAACGCAGCTGGAATGGAGAAAAGATCCCACCTTTGACTACTCTGCTAGCCAAATTGAGGCACTGCACATCTACCAAGCACCAGAGGCTGATAGAGAGCAAATTCAGCGCATTCTTGACCACTATGGGCCATGGCAGTATAGCCCCCTAGAAGATTAGTGTCCTAGGTGGGCGAAACAGGGATCCTAGATAAGGATCCCTGGCCTACTTTTTAGCTGGAAAAGTTTTGGAGCAGAAGCGCCTCGGGAAGTTACTGACTCTGAGCTGGTAGGTGCAGCTTACGGGCCAAGCCTAGCTGCGCCAGCAGCCAAATGACCCAGTAGGTCATGTCAATTTCCCACCAACGCAAGCCTGCTTTTACGCACTTTGGATCAGCGTGATGGTTGTTGTGCCAGCCTTCGCCGTAGGTCAAAAGAGCAGCCCACCAAAGGTTACGGGCATTGTCGTTGCTCTCGAACGTTCGATAGCCCCAGAAGTGGCTGGCTGAATTGATCAACCAGGTGCAGTGCAGCAGCAGCACCGTCCGTACAAAGATGCCGTAGATAACAAACGGCCACCCCCCCACCAGATAGAGCCCAGCAGCTAGCGGCAGTTGCAGCAGTAGCCCATACTTGTCCAGCCAGCGGTAAAAGGGATCCCGAGCCAAGTCTGGCGCAAAGGCAAAATACTTCTCAGGGTTGAAGAACTCTTCTCGCTGGTAGATTAGCCAAAGCATGTGGCTCCACCAAAAGCCTTTGCTGGCTGAGTAGGGATCCTTTTCCTCGTCCTCAGTAAACGCGTGGTGCTGGCGATGGCCACCTACCCAAAAGATTGGCCCTCCTTGAAGAGCCAGGGTACCAAGTGTAGCAAAGACATACTCCAGCCACTTGGGCACCTGGAGACTGCGATGGCTGAGAAGGCGGTGATACCCCAAGCAAATCCCCAAGCTGCCAAAACACCAGTGGAAAAATAGGGCTACTCCCAAGGCAGACCAGGAGAAGAAAAGAATGCCACCCACCAAAGCAACGCTGTGGAGGACTATGAAAAAAAGAACGAACTCCCAAGCAAACCGAAAAGGCTTCCGGGACTCAGGTTGAATCAAGGGAACAGGGTCGTTAGGATTGCCCAAGGAATTGGGGGAAAGGGAGACAGTCATGAACTAGACAAACCTCAAGGTAGAGAAAAAAGTAGAGCAGAGTTCAATCGCTCCTTGCACGCTTGCTTCTCATGCAAAAGCCGCTTTTCTCCAGCGCTAAGAAATGCGCTGAATCCCTCTTTCCCTTACCGGTGCAAGCCTCAGCAAGGGAGACGGCTAGAAGCAAGAGAGCAAAAGAGTGGCCGATGGTATCTCGCCTGAGGTTAAGCTTAACGATATTTCACCCCAAGTGCAAGTGATACTTGCAGACTGCTTTTCATCTTCAGGATCTTCTCTTGGCTCCTTACCCCATCACCCACCATGGCACGTCCCTCTTCCCGGCAAAGGCTGCTGAAGGCAGCTCGAGAGCTGTTCGTCCGTCAGGGCATTGCCCAGACGACCACTCGGCAAATTGCAGACTTGGCCGGGGTTCATGAAGTAACCCTGTTTCGCCACTTTGGCAGCAAGCAGGGGCTGCTCCTAGCTGTATTCGCTGAGCTGGGAGTTTTCTCCGGTGTTGCCGACTTACCCCTTCCAGCGGATCCCACCACCTTCCAGAGCGCTGAGCTGCAGGCCATTCTCCTCCGCTATGTCCAAACCTGCTTCCAAGCTCTAGCCGATAACCCTGAACTGGTGCGCTCGTTGGTGGGAGAAGCAGGCTCCTACTCCGAGGAGCATCGCCGTGCCTTGAGAGCAGGCTTCCTGCAGGCACAAGAGCAGCTCTACAACTACCTGAAACAGATCCCCAGCCCAGACCTACAGGCAATCGACTCTGAGCGCCTTCATGCAGCTGCTGGGACTCTCCACTTGATGATTCTAGGGGCAGCTCTGCTGGCCGTTACTGCTGGCTTGCCCTGCAGCAACACCGACCAGCCCTCGTCTAACCCAGCGGACAAAGGTATGTCTTGCCCCAGCGTCCCCGCTCTCCTGCAAGCCTGTGTAGAGCTGTGGATGGCAGCCCTGACGGGCATGAAGCAGGCCTACAGCCCGCCCTGAAAAAAATCTCCTCAGGGCTGGGTAATTAAAGAAGAGATGAGGAGGTTGTAAGCCGGGTTCTGTAGTGGGGTGCTCCAAGGAGCAGCCCTCACTGGCGGTCATCTCTCTGGGAGTGATGTTACCATCACCCTCTAGCGGCTCACCACCACCGAGACCACCCTTCCCCAACTGCTTGGTTGAGTACCGTGACCTCGGTGCAGCTGACAGGGGCGAAGAACAGCCATAATCCTGCAGCTGCGGCCTTGCTTTCCACCGGGGTTTACCGAGCCAGCGCCTCACGACGCTGCTGGTGGGCTCTTACCCCACCTTTGCACCCTTACCTGTGCTGGGACCCAGCCATCGGCGGTATGTTTCTGTGGCACTATCCTCGCGGTTTCCCGCACTGGGCTTTCCCCAGCGGTGTGTTCTTCTGAAAGCCCGGACTTTCCTCATCCTGCTGTCTAGTGGCGACAGCGAGGACGCGACCGCCTGCCCCTCCTATCTCTTCACTTTTCAATCTTACCGCATCCCTCTAGCGTAGAAAATCCTCCTCTGTCTGGGCTGGGGCTTCTCCCTGGGGCCACTGGCTGGCTGCCGCGCAGCAGCTGACCAGCTTGCAAAACTGCCGCTGCTAAGTGCCTTCCCACCGTTGGCAAAGAGCCAGCCCCGCCAGGAGTCCGTCCCGTTGAGGCAAACGGTCGGCCTATCCTCCCAGGGGAGTTCTTGGGCGGGGAAAGCGCTGCATCAGCTCTTGGACAGCCTCGGCATGGTAGGAGCTGCGGGTAAGCGGGGAGGACACCACCTGCAAAAAGCCCAGCTCTTCTCCCACCCGTCGCCAGTGGTCAAACTCCTCCGGGGGCACGTAGCGCTCCACTGGCAGGTGCTTGGGACTGGGAGCCAGGTATTGGCCAAGAGTAAGGATGTCGCACCCTACCTGGCGCAGATCTTGCATGACCTGCAAAATCTCTGCGGCGGTTTCCCCCAGACCCAACATTACTCCTGACTTGGTGTAGAGGCCGGGATCCCACTGCCGCGCCAACTCCAGCAGCTTGAGGGAGCGCTCGTAGTTCCCTTGGGGGCGCACCCGCCGGTAGAGGCGGGGCACGGTTTCCGTGTTGTGGTTAAGCACTGTGGGGCGGGCAGCGAGAATCTGCTCCAAGGCCTGCCAGTTGCCGCACAGATCTGGGATCAAGACCTCGATGGTCGTCTGGGGCATGCGGCGGCGGATTTCGGTAATGCAGGCAACAAACTGGCTGGCTCCCCCATCGGGGAGATCGTCCCGGTTGACGGAGGTAATCACGGCATGGCGCAACCCCAGCCGTTGCACGGCTTCCGCCACCCGCAGCGGCTCAGTGGGATCCAAAGGCGGAGGCCGTTTGGTGAAGTCGATGTCGCAGTAGGGGCAGGCGCGCGTGCAGGCTGGGCCCATGATTAAAAAGGTGGCAGTGCCGTTGGCAAAGCATTCTCCTAGGTTGGGACAAGAGGCCTCTTCACAGACGGTGTTCAGGCCTAAGTCCCGCAATAGGTGTTTGACGGATCCCACCCGCTGGGGGGCCTTGGCCCGCAGCCAGGGGGGTTTGCCACTAGGGGAAGCAACAGCGCCCAAAGAAAACCCTCCAACCAAGCGCCACTGGCAACTTGCGTATCTCTCAGCTTATTCTCTCATTTGGCTCGGTAGCGAGCCGACCTCGCTGCTCCCAGCGCCTTGCAAGAGCCAAAACCTCTGGAAACGACTTGGTCCTCCTCCTGTCCGCGTCAGGAGAACATACGAGGCGGGGCAGAAAAGCCCCCAAGCAACTTTAGGGGCCAACTTATACTAGACTAGGGTTGTTGCTACCGAACCAAAGACTTCTTCCTGCTGACGCGGCCGCGAAAGCGGCCCAGCTTGCCTAAAGGAAGTCTAGGGGCAGTTTGACAGCCCCTTTACGAGCCTGTTTTGGGTCTGTGCAAGAGTCCCCCGAACCTAGTCAGCAGGAGTGTCAAGGCATACTCATACTGAAAAGCGAATGTTGAGCGATAGGGATCCCACATGGTTGTTGCTGCTCCTCCCTCTCTAGAACAACTTGCCATCAACACCATTCGTTTTTTGGCGGTGGATGCTGTTCAGAAGGCCAACTCCGGCCACCCTGGCCTGCCGATGGGGGCAGCACCCATGGCCTATGTGCTTTGGCAGCATTTCCTCAAGTTCAACCCCCGCAACCCCAAGTGGGTGGATCGGGATCGCTTTGTCCTCTCGGCAGGCCATGGCTGCATGCTGCAGTATGCTCTGCTACACCTGACTGGCTTTGACCTTAGTCTTGAAGATCTCAAGCAGTTTCGCCAGTGGGGGTCCAAAACCCCTGGCCACCCGGAAAACTTTGAAACTCCTGGTGTGGAAGTAACCACTGGCCCCCTAGGGCAGGGAGTGGCCAATGCCGTGGGCCTGGCCATTGCTGAAGCCCACCTAGCCGCCCGCTTCAACAAGCCCGGCCACACAATTGTTGACCACTATACCTACGTAATCTTGGGTGACGGTTGCAACATGGAGGGGGTGGCCTCGGAAGCAGCCTCTCTGGCTGGCCACCTCAAGCTGGGCAAGCTCATCATGCTCTACGACAGCAACCACATCTCCATCGATGGCAAAACGGAAATTACCTTTACCGAAGATGTGGGCAAACGCTACGAGGCCTACGGGTGGCATGTGCAAAAAGTAGAGGATGGCAACCACGACCTGAAGGGGATTGCCGCCGCTATCCAGAAAGCTAAGGAAGTTACCGACAAGCCTTCCTTAATCATTGTCGAGACCACTATTGGCTACGGCTCCCCCAACAAAGCGGGCACCGAGAGCGTCCACGGGGCACCGCTGGGACCGGAAGAGGTGAAGCTCACTAAACAAAATCTGGGTTGGCCGCTGGAGCCGGAGTTCTACATCCCCGACGAAGTGTTGGCCCATTTCCGCCAAGCCATTGAAAAAGGGGCCAAGGCTGAGGCCGAGTGGAACGAGCGCTTTGCTGCCTACGAGAAGGCTTACCCGCAGGAGGCTGCTGAGTTTAAACGGATCATGGCGGGGGAACTGCCTGTGGGTTGGAAAGAAGCTCTCGCCCCAATTGCTGAAACCGGCAGGGAATCCACCCGCAATCTCTCCAAGCTTTGCCTCAACGCTCTAGCCAAGGTGGTGCCTGAGCTACTGGGCGGATCCGCCGATCTAGCCCACTCCAACATGACTTACTTGAAGGGGATCCCAGAGTTTCAAGCCGGCTCCTACCATGGGCGCAACTTCCGCTTTGGAGTCCGGGAACACGCCATGGGGGCCATTGCCAACGGCATGGCTCTGCACGGCGGCCTCATCCCCTACGACGCCACCTTCCTAGTTTTCAGCGACTACATGCGGCCGGCCATCCGGCTGTCGGCCCTCTCGCGGGCACGGGTGTTGCACATCATGACCCACGACTCAGTGGCTCTGGGAGAAGACGGTCCCACCCACCAGCCCATTGAGACGTTGGCCTCCCTGCGAGCTATTCCCAACCTCTACGTCATCCGCCCCGCTGATGCTCGCGAGACGGTGGGAGCTTACCAAGTAGCCCTCGAGTCTACATCCACCCCTTCGGTGCTGGTGTTTACCCGGCAGGCGGTCAACCCCGTGGAAGGCACCTCCATTGAGGGAGTGGCCAAGGGAGCCTATGTGGTGGTGGATGCCCCCAACCCGGAGCTTATCTTGATTGCCACCGGCTCGGAGCTGGAGCTGGCAGTCAAGGCTGCAGCCCAACTGCGCCAGGAAGGTCGGGCGGTACGGGTGGTCTCCATGCCCTGCATGGAGCTGTTTGAGGCCCAGCCCCAGAGCTACCGCGACTCTGTCTTGCCTCCCAACGTTACCAAGCGCATCTCCGTCGAGGCCGGCTCTACCTTTGGCTGGCACAAGTACCTGGGCTTTGAAGGGGTAGCTATTGGCATTGACCGCTTTGGCGCCTCCGCCCCCGGCCCTGTGTGCATGGAGAAGTTTGGCTTCACGGTGGAGAATGTGCTCAATACTGCCCGCCGGCTCCTATGCTAAGGTTTTGGCTTCTCCGGCCTGAGCCCAGCAGGGATCCCTTCTCTGCTGGGTTTTTTGCTGCCTGGTGGAAAGGCTGACAACTTGAGCAGCAGGACCAGCAAAACAGTGCAGACTCACCCGCAACCCCCTTGTTGAGGCGTACCCTTGAAAAAACAGCGGCCATCTGGTCTGGCCGGCCCTTTTTGGGAACAATACAAGCAGGCGAGGAAGGGCATCCCCCATTCCGAGACAGAAGCATGAGACCCACAAAACAAAGCAAGAGAATTGGCTGGATCATGGCCGCTCTGTCAGTCTGGGTAGGTGGACACCGGGCCGTCGCTCAGCCTGCCTTTCAAACAGTGCCGCTACCGCGCCTGCCAGTGGGGGTGGACCAATCGGTCTTTGACCAGCCGGTGGCCCGCTTCAACCCCAACCTGCCTGCCGAGCTGGTGATCCACAATCGCACTGGTCTGCCTCTGGAATATGGCTTTACGGATCCGCGGCAGAAGGTGTCGGAACTTCCGCCGGGAGAAACGCTGCGCCTAGGCAATCTACCCATCCCCAATTGCATGGCCATCAACACGCCGATGTTGTCTCCCGTGGGCTACCGGGTGAGCGTGGATCCGTTGAATGTCATCACCGTAGAGGTGCGCCGGGTCAACGATGTCTCTGGCGACCATTGCCTAGATCTGCAAAAGACAGGCGCTATTTTCGTGAATTGATGACAGCTTGAACCGGCAAAATGTAGCCTTGGGGCTCTCGCGGCTGCTTTCTCACCTTGGCAAAGTGGCCGCCGCCTTCTACACGTTAGATGGTAGTTAACCTTACTCAAATCTGGCACTGGAATTGGGTCTATAGGAGAGCCAATCAGAGGTGCAGGCGTATCGACAGCAATTGACCCCTGTGACAAGATGCAAACAGGATGTCTAGATCGAGGGTCTCGCAGACTTTGCTCTGCCTCTGGGCGACTCACCTGTAATCCAGCTTAAGTGTC
>NZ_JANSIV010000155.1:0-4207 GCF_047502705.1 Synechococcus sp. H70.1 | reverse complement strand
GTCTCATGGGCGATAGCTTGTCTTCTTGGTTTCCCCGTGCCCTGGTGATTGGCGCTGCGGTTGTGGGGCTGTCGGGCCTTCCGGCAAAGGCTCAGCAAATTACGGATCCCAGCCCAGCTCAAGCGGCCACTAATGTGGAGCCCACCTCGCCCATCTCGGCTTCTTTTCGCAGCCAAGATGGGGTCAGCGTGCGCCCAGAAACAGTGCGGGTTTTTCTAGACGGCAAAGATGTAACTGCCGAGTCGGTGATTACCCGGGATTTCTTCACCTACCGTCCCTTGCAACCGCTGCCGCCGGGACGTCGGGAAGTCCTGCTGGAGTTCACCAATACGCAAGGGGTGACCCGCCGCGTTACCTGGAGCTTCACCGTGGGTAGCCCCGTCCGCGCCTCTATTGACCTGGTGGATCACAACGCCGGTAATCGCCCCTTGGCGGCGGGCGAGATCCTGTTGGTAACCGTTAAGGGCACTCCCTCCAGCCGAGTAACCGTTTACCTGGTTCAGGACGGACGGCAGGTGCAAACTCTACAAGCCCAGGAAGTTGCCAGTGGCACCTATGTGGTCAACGCCTTGATCGAGCCAAAAGATGCCACCCGCGAAGGGATCGTCATCGCTCGCCTGGAAAACGGCGGCCAGGTGCGCTTTATGACCGCGGAACAGCCAGTTCGGCTGGTTGAAGGAGCTACCGCTGGCATCCAGCGACTCACCCCCCAAGAGGTTCCCTCCAGCCTGCTGCCCCAGATTACCAACCTGCGGGATGGGGATCGGGTTGCCGGTTCTTCGTTTACGCTGCAGGGTACCACGGCTCCCAATGCTTCGGTGCGGGTAACAGTAACGGCTTCGACTTCGCTGGGGGGCATCCTCACCGCTCAGCAGACTGTGATGAACCAAACTGTCCAGGCAGATGGGCAGGGCCGTTTTACCATCACCGTTCGGCCCCCCATTCCCGCTGCTGGCACGGTGTATCAGGTAAACCTCACGGCTACTTCTGGCAACCAAACCAGCCCAACGGTAACCCTGCGCCTTACCCAGCAGTAGGGAACCAGCCCCCCTCGCTCCCCCAGCTTCTGCCTAAGCTTTCAGCGTGGCCTCAACTGGAGCTCCTAGGGCCGAGGGAGGGCTAGTCTGAGTTTTCAAGCTCTGCAGTTGGCGGCGGCTCCTGAACGTCTTGGGTAGGGGTTAGGGAGAGGGAAGACTGCTGTTGCCAGTGCCACAGGAGGGCAGCCATAACCAAAGCAGGAGAGGCAATCATAGCCACAATCACCGGCATCGTCTTCGGCAAGGCCAGGTAGGGGCCACCGTATTTGATTGCAACACTAATAGCAGCAGCAGCCCCCATCAATTGCAGGGCAAACGCCAGGGTTTTGGGCTGCATAGCTCTGCTGCTCCAGTTAGAGCTTGCCATCCAGAGGCCAATTCTTAAGGATCCAGATTAGCACCCAAGGCAAACTTTGCCCTTGCAGGGCGGGTTTAGAAAGTGGCTCTGGGGGGCATAGGTGAACGGAACAGCGCTAGAGTTGGCTACATAGGCAAAGCTGACTAGCGCTATAGAAAGGGTTTCACTCCGCTGTGCCATGACTCAGCAACTCCCTTTTGAAGGAGGGGGATCCCGTCGAGGGCGGGTGATTGCAACGGATTTGCGGGAGGAGATGCAGCGCTCCTACCTGGAATACGCCATGAGCGTAATCGTGGGGCGGGCCTTGCCGGATGTACGGGATGGCCTCAAGCCAGTCCAGCGCCGCATCCTCTACGCCATGCACGAGCTGGGCCTGACGCCGGATCGCCCCTACCGCAAATGTGCGCGGGTGGTGGGGGACGTGCTGGGGAAGTACCATCCCCACGGGGATCAGGCAGTTTATGATGCGCTGGTGCGCATGGCGCAAGATTTTTCCAGCCGCTATCCTCTGGTGGCGGGACACGGCAACTTCGGCTCGCTAGACGACCCGCCAGCGGCCATGCGCTACACCGAGTGCCGGCTGTCGGCACTGAGCCACAGAGTACTTCTAGAGCAGGTGTCGGAGGAGGTTGTCGATTTTATTGCCAATTTCGACGGATCCCACCTCGAGCCAACTGTTCTGCCAGCTCGCCTGCCTGTCTTGCTCCTCAACGGCGCTTCTGGGATTGCTGTGGGCATGGCTACCAGCATCCCGCCCCATAACCTAGGAGAAGTGGTGGACGGCCTGCTGGCTTTAATTGACCATCCCAATCTCAGCCCAGAGGAGCTGTTGCGCTGGATCCCGGGGCCGGACTTTCCCACTGGTGGCCAGATTGTTGATAGCCAGGGGATCCGAGAAGCCTATCTCACTGGCCGCGGCTCCATTACGCTGCGGGGGGTGGCCCGTTTTGAGGAGATCCAGCAGGGCAAAGGACGCCACCGGCGGCCTGCTCTAGTGGTCACCGAGTTCCCTTACCAGGTGAACAAAGCTGCCTGGATCGAGAAAGTGGCGGAGCTGGTTGCCCAAAACCGTCTCAGCGGCATTGCCGACCTGCGGGATGAATCGGATCGCAGCGGCCTTCGAGTGGTGGTGGAGCTCAAGCGAGAGGCCAATCCTCAGGCGGTTTTGCAGCAGTTGTACAAGCTGACCCCTCTGCAGAGCAACTTCGGGGTAATCCTGCTGGCCCTGGTGGATGGAAAACCGCAGCAGCTGAACCTAAAGCAGCTCTTGCAGCATTTTTTGCACTTTCGCGAAGCTACTCTCAGCCGGATGTTTCGCACTGAACTGCAGCAGCTACAGCGCAAGGCGGAAGAGGTGGCGGGGATGGTGCTGGCCCTAGCTGATCTGGAAGGGGTGATCAACTTGCTGCAGCAAGCCCCCGATGGCCCCACAGCCAAAGCCCAACTGCAGGCCCGCTTGGGTTGCACCCCCCAGCAGGCGGAGACAATCTTAGCCATGCCCCTACGCCGCCTGACAGCCTTGGAGCGGGAACGGCTGCAGCAGGAGCAGGCGCAGTTGCAGGCCCGCATCGAAGAATTGCAGGAGCTACTGAGTGACCGCCGCAAGCTCCTGAAGTACTTGAAGAAAGAGCTGCGCCACTTGAAGAAAACCTTCGGGGATCCGCGGCGGACCCAGATTCTTTCTAAGACGGAGCTGGAGGCAGAACAGGCTTAGTCCGTGGGGGCGAAGCTAGCTGCAAGGCCCCTTGCCTAGCCGTTGCTCCCGTAGCAACCCAGCGCAGGGGAAAGGGGGCGAAGAGGTGCTGGTCACTGCGGCAAAGCTTTCACTCTGCCCCTCGAAGGGATCGCGGGGGGTACCCTTGTTGCCACCTTCCCCTTGGGCCTCGATCCCGAAGAGGCAAGCTTGGCAGGGCTCAGCCAACGGGGATCGACGAGCTGAGCTGGGCAGCCCTTCCGATCCCAAGCTGCAGGACGGTGACGTTGTCCTCGCCAGCAGGCGAGTGCTGCGCTTAGCGGCAGAGCCGATCCTACCCCTGGGTTGAAAGCTATGGGCACACCGGCCCTGCATAACCTCCTGGGGATGGCGCCGCTGCCCCCGCGGGGTCCTGATTTAGGGGCTGCTTCTGGGCCAGATCCCAGCCCTGGAGCAGGGCAAGGCAGGCACCGCAGCCTTTCCCCCTCCCGACAAAGTAGGCCTGGTCCCCAACCTGGCAGGGCACTCCTCTCTGCAAGTTGCTCTGCTTACCGAGCTCTCCTCCGCCGCAATCCCGCTGCCAGAGGGATCCCCTTGGACTTGCGCCTGTTTCGGCCGCAGGGCAAGATTGAATAGCTCCGCAGACAGCTTTGGGGGAAGGCAGCAGTCTGGACGCTAGGACAGCAAGCCATTCCCCAGCGAGGCAGAATCAGCCGGCTTAAGGCCGGGATCCGCTGGCGGCGCCTCGGGGTGGCGGACAGGCTTGGGAAGAGTGCCGCCTGACTTGAGGACCAAGCAGCGCACAGTTTGGTGCAGTTCCTCCAGCAAGATGTTGAGGGCAGAGCGGAAGTCGCGCTGGTCCTCCTGCATTTGTTCCAGAATGGCGCGAATGACTTCTTTGCAATCCTTGAGGATGTGTTGCTGCTGAGCGATGATCTGCACCAGCTCAGCGTGTTCTTTGAGGAGCTCCCGCAAGCAGGCGCGCAGCTCGTCCACCTGGCTTTGCCAAAAGGCCTGCCCCCCCCGCAGCTCCATGACGCTGATGCGCAAGTCAGCTGTTGAGTTACGCAGCGCTTCACTTTTGGCTTAGCCCGATCTCCGTGCCCCCGCGGCGTAGCG
>NZ_JANSIV010000154.1:0-542 GCF_047502705.1 Synechococcus sp. H70.1 | reverse complement strand
TCTATGCGGGGGGCGTGGTGACCCAGCTAGCCCCTTCCGAGACAACACCTTTGCCGGTGGGAGTGCCCAAAACCGGCCAGATGACCGAGGCGATGGGGATGGCAGTGGCGCACAATATCGCCCTGCGCCTGGGAGCCCTGCGGGGGGAACCCGTGAGCCCGACGCTGGAAGCCATCTGCTTTGCCGACTTCGGCGATACGGGCATTCTCTTTTTGGCGGATCCTGTCTTGCCGGTGCTGGGGCGCCGCCGCCGCGCCCTGGCCGTACAAGGGCCATGGGTCAGTTGGCTCAAGTCCGCCTTTGAGCACTATTTCCTGGCCAAGATGCGCTGGGGGTGGGCGGTGCCTTGGTTTGAGCGCCTCAGTTTGCAGCGGGTGGGGCTCTCTCTGATAGAGCCCATCTCCAAGCCATTGGGAGATTTGGTCTCCCCTTAGAAAAGTTCCGATTTTCTCGTCACGCTCAAGATACGCCGGACACTTGCGCTATGAAAACTCAAGTCGGCAGGTTGCAACAACAACCGTTTTCCGGCTGGAGCTGGGGCC
>NZ_JANSIV010000153.1:0-542 GCF_047502705.1 Synechococcus sp. H70.1 | reverse complement strand
AGATGGCCTGAGCTCGAGGGGATAGGAAGGGAGAACAGTTAACGACTCCCACAACTTTAGCCTTTAGCTTAATCGACGGGAAGCACTGCACTGTATTTGTGTTCCGTAGGTGGCGTAAGCCATATTGGGTTTACTCAAGAGCAAATCAGTGTCGGGATGAAAGCCGTTGTGCTGCAATTGAGGAGAACAAGTTAAATCTCTGGAGAGTTTCCCGCCGTGGGTCGCACGGCGGCAGAACGCTGCGGCCTCTGTACCAAAAAATAAGTCTGGGAAGCAGGAAGCCCGTAAGCTATCGGTTCGCGCAGCGTAGCGTAAGCCATGTTGTGTTGGCTCAACGAGAATGAGTGTTGGGAAAAGCAATAGGCAAGTGCTCTACCCCCAATACGTCAGATACCGCTTTGTGGAGAATGTGGAGCTCCTGGGAGTTCAGGGTGCCTTTTTCAAGGCGGTTGCGGTCAATGCCCGTTTTCAGGGACAAGCGCAGCATGACAAAGTTGGGATCCGGAGCGTAGCGCTTGGCGTAGCTAATCAAAGCCTGAGCA
>NZ_JANSIV010000152.1:55925-64002 GCF_047502705.1 Synechococcus sp. H70.1 | reverse complement strand
ACATTAGGAAAGGGCTTCTCGCCTTGCGGCCAGGTTGGCGATGATCTAAAAATCTCCTAAAATCCGCTCGGGAAAGTAGAGTTTTTGTGGCAAAATAGGGGGCGGATGGATCAAATCCTACCCTCAGCGGACTGAACCCTTTACTGAGGAGAAAGAGTGTATGTCTCTCCGACTTGGCGATACGGCTCCCAATTTTACGCAAAAGTCCACCCACGGCGAAATCGACTTCTATTCCTGGGCCGGGGATAGCTGGGTAGTGTTGTTCTCCCACCCCGCCGACTACACGCCAGTCTGCACCACCGAGCTGGGTACTGTTGCCAAGCTGATGCCTGAGTTCGAGAAGCGAGGGGTGAAGGTGCTAGCCCTCAGCGTGGACGATGTAGACTCCCACCTTGGTTGGGTAAAAGACATCGAGGAAACCCAGAATGCCCGGGTGACTTATCCCATCTTGGCAGACGTTGACCGCAAGGTCTCCCAGCTCTACGGCATGCTGGATCAGACCAACCTCAATCAAGAAGGACTGCCTTTGACGGTGCGCTCAGTGTTCGTTATTGATCCCAACAAGAAAATCCGCCTTATCCTCACCTATCCAGCTAGCACGGGGCGCAACTTCGACGAGCTGCTGCGGGCAATCGATGCTCTGCAGTTGACGGATAAGTACAACGTTGTCACTCCCGCCGACTGGAAAGATGGCGATGATGTCATCATTCCACCTTCGCTGCAAGATCCTGAAGTGCTGAAGGAGAAGTTCCCGAAAGGCTACAAGGAGCTCAAGCCCTACTTGCGGATCACTCCTCAGCCCAATAAGTAAGTCCAACCTCTTTGGGAGGAGGGAAGGGATCCCTTCTTGGCAGAGTCGAGCTTCAAGAATCACCCGCCGCCACTGGCAGTTAATGGACAGGGCTCCCCCCAATCGCAGAGGGTAGGAGCCCTTTTTCTGCCCCCCAGCCCCAGGGCAGGAGCGCCCTAGTTTTCCCTCAGTAGCAGCACCGTTGCAGCTGCAGCCGGCCAAGCTAGCCAGCGTCGACGCCACCAACGGCCCCCAGGCTAGAGCCCAACCCTGGCAAGCACCACCATCACCACTACTGCCGCAAAGATGATCAGGGCGTAGAACTGCGCCTTGCCGTTCTCCAGGTATTTCATCACCTCGCCGCCGACCATGGCCACTAGCCCCGTCAGGTTGACCACCCCATCCACAATGCGGCTGTCCACCTCCAGCGCCTCCCGCGCTACAAAGCGAGTACCCTGCACAAAGACCCGCTCGTAGAGATCGTCGATATACCACTTGTTGAGGGAGAAGTAGTAGAGCGGCTGCAGGCTTTGGGGGAAGGTGCCGGGGTCAATGCGCTTTTGCCAGTAGATGAGACCCGCCAAGGCAATGCCAAGCAGCCCAATGCCCACCGAGCTGCCTGCCATGATCACAAACTCCCGCCAGTCGAAGCGGCCCGCCAGCACTGCTTGCCACTCGGCTGCCACCTGGGCCCAACCAGCTTCTGCTGCAGCCTCACTAGGCGGATGGATGAACGCCTCGAAGAAGTTGGCAAAGGGAGTGCCCACCAACCCAATCAGCAGCGAGGGAACGGCCAGCGCCACCAGCGGAATTGTCATCGATAGCGGCGACTCATGCGGTTCAGCGGCCTGCCCATGCCCTTCGTGCCCCTCTTTCCCAGCTTCGGGATGGCTGCTGGGCTGGGGCTTTTCGTAAATGTTCATGGCTCCAGGCCCAAAGGCGGCCTCTTTCCCGGCAAACGCATAGGCAAAAGCCGGCACCGGTCGGCCCTGGCTGACAGCTACCTCCTGGCGCAGCTTGAGGTTGGTGCCGCGAAACTCCCCTTCAAAGGTAAGGAAGTAGATGCGGAACATGTAGAAGGCGGTGATCCCTGCCGTGAGGAAGCCCACCCCCCAGAGAGCGGGGTTGTGCTCAAAAACCGCAGCCAAGATCTCGTCCTTGGACCAGAAGCCGGCAAAGGGCGGGATCCCACAGATGGCCAGCGTGCCAATCAAAAACGTGAGGGCCGTAACTGGCATGTATTTGCGCAGCCCTCCCATCAGGCGCATGTCCTGAGCCAAAACTGGGTCGTGGCCCACCACCGCCTCCATGCCGTGGATGACCGAGCCGGATCCCAAAAAGAGCAGCGCCTTAAAGTAGGCGTGGGTCATCAGGTGAAACAGGCTGGCCCCATAGGCACCGCAGCCCATGGCCATGACCATATAGCCCAATTGGGAAATAGTGGAGTAGGCCAGGCCCTTTTTGATGTCGTTTTGGGTAATGGCGATGCTGGCCCCCAAAAAGGCCGTCCCTGCCCCTGTCCAGGCAATGAGATCCATGACTGCCGGGATCCCTTCCAAGACCGGAAACATCCGCGCCAACAGGAATACTCCGGCAGCCACCATGGTGGCCGCGTGGATGAGGGCGGAAATGGGCGTGGGACCTTCCATGGCATCCGGCAGCCACACGTGCAGCGGGAACTGAGCTGACTTGGCCACTGGCCCCAAGAACACCAAGAGGGCAAACAGGGCAACCAAGCTGCTGCTCACCGCGCCGTTGGCCACCATCTGCTCCACATTGCGGGCCAGTTCCTCGAACTCGAAGGTTCCAGAAATCCAGTAAAAGCCCAAAATGCCCAGCAACAGACCAAAGTCGCCCACCCGGTTGACCACAAATGCCTTCTGGGCTGCCTCTGCCGCCGCCTGCCGCTCGTACCAGAAGCCAATCAGCAGGTAGGAGCACATCCCCACCAGCTCCCAGAAGATGTAGATCTGTACCAGGTTGGGACTGAGCACCAGGCCCAGCATCGAGGAGGCAAACAGGCTTAGGTAAGCATAGAAACGCACATAGCCGGGATCCTGGGCCATGTAGCCATCGGAGTAGATCTGCACCAAGAAGGCCACCGTGGTCACCACCACCAGCATCATGGCGCTGAGGTGGTCGACCACAAAGCCCATGTCCAGCGAGAAGGAGCCCGCCTGGGCCCAGGTGATGGTTCTAAGGACGGCCTCATGGCCTTGCAGCTGGCTGGCCAAGAGGGCAAAGGCGTGAACCATCGCCGTCCCCGTTGCAAATACGCTCAAAAAGGCGGCCAGAGCCCGGTTGGCCCTTGTCCAGGCGTTGAAGACCAAAATGCCTAGACCCAGCAAAAAGGCCGCCACTAGGGGATAGACGGGGATCAACCAGGCGTATGCGTAGATGAATTCCATGGGAAATGGTGCTGAATGCTTCCGCTTGCAGTAGTCAACCCTTCCTGCTGGCCGCTGAGAAGGCCTGGGCCGGCAGGGACTCTGGGGCCTCTGACATTGTAAATCTTTGCAACACAATCAGCGCCCCCTTGCGGCTACTCACTCGCAGAGATTTTTGGATCCCCCCAGAAAACCATCCCCAGCCTCAAACTACAAGGGCAATAGCCCGCTGACCCAAAGGCCTGAGGCTGGCGCTGCATCCCTTGCGGGCGCTAAAACAAAAAAGGCTAGAGCGGTCAGTAGTCTGGAGAAAAGCCCATGAGCCTGAACCTGGTGACCCTGGTGGGCCGGGCCGGTACGGATCCGGAAGTGCGTTACTTTGAATCGGGCAAGGTGGTGTGTACCTTTAGCCTGGCGGTCAACCGCTTCCGCAAGGGCGAAGACAAGCCCGATTGGTTTAACCTAGAGCTGTGGGGACGCACCGCTGAGGTGGCGGGGGAGTATGTGCGTAAAGGCAGCCTCATTGGGGTGACGGGCAGCCTGAAGTTCGATCGCTGGAAAGACAGATCCACAGGGGAGGAGCGCCAGCGGCCCGTTATTGCCGTGGAGCGGCTGGAGCTGCTGGGATCCCGTCCCGATCGCGAGCCTGATTTGCCTGCAGAGGAGCCGTTTTAAATTTCTCCAGCTGACGTTGGCACTCCTGCACCACCTCAGCCAAATTCTGGCTACACCAGGGGTAGGGCAAAGGGGGTCGTTGGATCACCCAGAGGGGGATTCCTAGGGTCTTAGCCACGGCCTGCTTGACCAGTAGACCACCGGCTTCCCCGGAGTCCTTAGTAATAACCACTTGGGGCTCCAGCCTCTGCCAAAGCTGCAGTTCCTCCTCAAAGCTCAGGGGCAAACGCCTGCCAATGACCCGCTCGGCAGCAATCCCAGCCCGCACCGCCTGGGGAACTGACTCCGGAAGCACCCGCGCGTACAACTGGCAGCGATCCTGCCAGGGTACAAACAAGGGCAACGCCTTCACCCCCACCGTTAAGAGCACCCGCCGCCCCGCCAGTACGCTCTCGCTGAGGACGGTCTGCCAGCCCGGCGCCACCTGCACCCACGGATCTAGACCTACAGAAGGACGTTCGTAGCGCAGGTAGGGGATCCCCAGTTGGGCTGTTACCTGTATAGCCAGCTGCGAGATCTGCTGGGCAAAGGGATGGGAGGCATCCACCAGCACCCCAATCCGCCGCTCCTGCAGGAATTGTGCCAAAGAGGGCAGCGAAAAGCGGGTAACCACCACCTGCCCAGGCAAATCCCGGTAAAGCCTGCTTCCCCCTGCAGTGGTAACCGTAGCTATCCAAGGGATCCCTTCTTGGCTAAGGGCGGCGGCTAAGCTGCGGCTTTCACTGGTGCCGCCGAGGAGAGCTACTGCAATTGAGTGCCGCATTGAGCTCATGCGTGTTGCCAAAGTTTTCTACCCATGGGTACGATCGAGATCCAGAGGCTGGAGGCAGTTGACCATGATCGAGATGCAGGTGGCTGGGATTGCGGTCGATGCCGTTAACCAGAACCCCATTGTCATCCTGCGCGATACCCATGGACGTCGTGCTCTGCCTATCTGGGTAGGAAAAGCAGAAGCCAATGCCATTTTGCAGGCCCTGGACGATCAGAAGCCGCTCCGCCCCATGACCCATGATCTTATCCTCAACTCCTGGAAAGCTTGGGGAATTAAGCTGGAGCGGGTCATTATCCATGCCTTGCTAGACAACACTTTTTATGCGGTGCTGGTCACGGTTAGCGGTGACAAAAAGCAGGAGATCGACTGCCGTCCCAGCGATGGTATTGCCCTGGCTCTGCGGGCCCACGCCCCCATCTGGACGGTAGAGGAAGTCATTGCGGAGGCCTCGATCCCAATGAATCAGGATGCCGACGAAGCTGAGCGCGAGGCCTTCCGCAAGTTTGTGGAAAATGTAACGCCTAGAGACTTTATTCGCCACCGACCCCTCACAGACTACCCTACGGATTCCACCACAGAAGCAGACAGCTGAAGCTGCTGTCCTATTTTCCCCGCCCTCCGGAAGGGAGCCAGGGGGGCAACTAGTGGCCTGTCTGGAAAGCACCTCGAGGCAAGGGTAGGCAGGGCCCCTCAATAGGCGGGCATTTCCGCCTACAATGAGGCTAGAGCAGCCCTTCTGAGCAAGCTATGCAAACTGTGGAGCGGCCCAACGCACAGCAGCCCTACCCAGAACCGGTCTACCCCCGTCGCCCCACCCGCACAGTGGCGGTGGGCAACGTCTTAATTGGCAGCCAGCACCCAGTGGTGGTGCAGTCCATGATCACCGAAGACGTGCTTAATATTGACGCGGCGGTGGCTGCCATTCGCCGTCTGCACGAAGCGGGCTCGGAAATTGTGCGGGTTGCTGTTCCCAGCTTGGCCCATGCCAAGGCGATGGAGGCAGTCCGGGAGAAGTTGCTCCAAACCTACAAGCCGGTGCCGCTAGTGGCTGACGTTCACCACAACGGCCTCAAGGTTGCCCTGGAGGTGGCCAAATACGTTGACAAGGTGCGCATCAATCCTGGGTTGTTCGTTGTTGAGAAGCCCCAGCCAGGGCGCACAGAGTACACAAAGGCTGAACTAGAAGCCATCCGTAGCAAGATCCGTGAAGCTTTTGTCCCCCTTGTACAGACCCTCAAGGCCCAGAACAAGGCCCTGCGCATTGGCGTCAACCACGGCTCCCTGGCGGAGCGGATGCTCTTTCTCTATGGCGACACCCCCGAGGGAATGGTGGAGTCAGCCCTGGAGTACGCTGAGATCTGTGCCGAGCAGGACTTCCACAACGTGGTTCTCTCCTTCAAGGCTTCCCGTCCGCAGGTTATGTTGGCTGCTTACCGGTTGGCGGCCCGCCGTTTCGACGCCTTGGGCCTGAACTACCCCTTCCACCTAGGGGTGACCGAGGCTGGAGATGGAGAGTATGGCCGCATCAAGTCAGCAGTGGGGATCGGGACGCTCTTGGCGGAAGGGATTGGCGACACCATTCGCGTCTCCCTCACAGAAGCGCCGGAAAAAGAGATCCCAGTGGCCTACGGTATTTTGCAGGCCCTCAACCTGCGCAAAACCATGGTGGAGTACGTGGCCTGTCCCTCCTGTGGGCGTACCCTTTTCAACCTGGAGGAGGTGCTGCAGAAGGTGCGGGCGGCAACTCAGCATCTGGTAGGCCTCGACATTGCCGTCATGGGCTGCATTGTCAACGGCCCTGGGGAAATGGCCGACGCTGACTACGGCTATGTGGGCAGGACGCCGGGGGTGATTTCCCTCTACCGTGGCAAAGAAGAAGTGAAAAGGGTGCCTGAGTCAGAAGGCGTCCAGGCTCTGATTGAGCTCATCAAAGCCGATGGTCGCTGGGTGGATCCCCCTGGGGAAGGAGGGTCCTCCTCTGCCTGCTAGTTTTATTATTCTCAGAGATACGTCGAATGCCTTGTTATGACCAGCACGCTCCGCTCCACCTCGTTCAATACCACCCGCTCCAAGGAGATCTTTGCCCGTGCCCAGCAGCTGATGCCAGGAGGGGTTAATTCTCCAGTGCGTGCCTTCAAGTCTGTCGGCGGGGATCCCGTCGTGTTTGACCGCGTCTCAGGAGCCTACGCCTGGGATGTGGACGGCAACCAGTACATTGACTACATCGGCAGTTGGGGGCCGGCCATCGTTGGACATGCCCATCCCGAAGTTATTGAGGCATTGCGGCGGGCACTGGAGAAAGGCACTAGCTTTGGCGCTCCCTCTGTTTTGGAAAACGAGCTGGCAGAGCGCGTGATCGAAGCGGTGCCCAGTGTGGAGATGGTGCGCTTTGTTAACTCCGGCACCGAAGCCTGTATGGCGGCGCTGCGCCTAATGCGGGCCTACACGGGCCGGGAAAAGGTGATCAAGTTTGAGGGCTGCTACCACGGTCATGCGGATATGTTCTTGGTCAAGGCCGGCTCGGGGGTAGCCACCCTGGGTCTGCCGGATTCGCCGGGGGTGCCCAAGGCCGCCACCAGCGCTACGCTGACTGCTCCCTACAATGATCTAGAGGCAGTTAAGGCTCTGTTTGAGCAGTATCCAGATTCGATTGCCGGGGTAATCCTCGAGCCAGTGGTGGGCAATGCCGGCTTTATCCCGCCGCAGCCAGGGTTTTTGGAGGGCCTGCGCGAACTAACCCAAAGGTATGGCGCCCTGCTGGTGTTTGACGAGGTGATGACCGGCTTTCGCATCAGCTACGGCGGCGCCCAGGCCAAGTTTGGCGTCATCCCTGATTTGACTACCCTGGGTAAGATCATTGGCGGTGGCCTGCCGGTAGGCGCCTACGGCGGCCGGCGGGAAATTATGGAGATGGTAGCACCGGCAGGGCCGATGTACCAGGCGGGTACGCTGTCCGGCAACCCTCTGGCTATGACGGCGGGGATCCAAACGCTGGAGATTTTGCGTCGCCCGGGCACCTATGAGTATCTGGAGCGCATTACTGCGAAGCTGCTGACGGGGCTGCTGGAGATTGCGCGAGAAACTGGGCACGAAATGTGCGGAGGCTATTTGCCCGGCATGTTTGGCTTCTTTTTTACTGCCGGCCCAGTGCGCAACTACGAGGAGGCCAAGCAGTCGGACTTGCAAAAGTTTGCCCGTTTCCATCGCGGCATGCTGGAGCGGGGGGTGTATCTGGCGCCCTCACAATTTGAGGCCGGCTTTACTTCCCTAGCCCACACGGAGGCGGATGTAGAGAGAACCCTGGAGGCCGCACGGGAGGTGCTGCGGGCCCTTTAGTTCTCTCACCAGCGCAGCACCTGCTAGGGGGGAAGCCTTCTCTGGAGCGCAGTCCCTTCCCACCCCTGCTTGGGCTGGATCCGACGGAGTCGAGGCTCCTGGCCCCCGCCACTCCGA
>NZ_JANSIV010000152.1:4083-55825 GCF_047502705.1 Synechococcus sp. H70.1 | reverse complement strand
CAGAATTGGGGGGACAGGCCATGCAACCAAGCGGAAGGATTGCCAGCGCTAGAGGGCTGCCAACTGGGGCAGGCCCACCAATTTCTCGCTCAGCTCCCAGAGCAACTTGGCTTTGGCTTCATCCTTTGCTTCGTCGGAAACCTCTTGGTTAAAGGGTTTGGCATTTTTCCGTTGCCGGTTGCCCCAGCTCCAGTAGAATCCCGAATGGCGAAATTCGGGATCGGCCACCACCTGCGCTACCCGTTCGCCGGCCAGCTCCTGGGAGACATAGCCGCCAGTGATGTTTTTTTGAAACCAGGGGAAAAGCTTTTGGAACAAGGGATAGTGGTGGCGGAAGAGGCCGGTTTCTGCCACACAGCCAGGATAGAGGGAGAGAAAGGTGATGCCGGTGCTTTCGTGGAAGCGGCGGTGCAGTTCCCGCATGGTGATGATGTTGCAAACTTTGCTGTCTTTGTAGGCTTTGACGGGATCGAACTTGCCGCCATCGGCCATGCTGATGGGTTCCTTAAAGCCCTGGGCAAAGCCCCGCAGATCTCCCAGGTGGGGTTGGGGAGGGATCTTGCCTCCCAGCTCCTTGGGGTTGTGGGTAACCGTCCCTAAGATGACCAGACGCCGGTCCGGGTAAGGGGAGCGCTGGAGATCCTCCAGCATTAGGCGGCAGAGGAGGAAGTGTCCCAGGTGGTTGGTGGCCATCGTTAGCTCGTAGCCCTCGGGGCTGCGCAGGGGCTGCTTGAGCAGGGGCATGTAGATGGCGGCGTTGCACACCAGGGCATCCAGAGAGCGGCCCGACTGGCGGAACTGCTCGACAAATTGCCGCACGCTGGCCAGGCTAGCCAGATCAATTGGCATTAGGCTATAGCTCCCCTCTGGGATCCCCACCTCCTCGGCCATCCGCCGGCCCTTGTCCAGATCCCGACAGGCCATGACTACGTGCCAGCCCCGCTTGGCCAAAGCCAAGGACGCATACAGGCCAACGCCCGAGGAAGCACCAGTAATGACGACAGTGGGTTGCATTGGTCCCTCCCTATCCAACTCCTTCCTAAAGTGGGATCCTCCGGATCCCTGCAGGATCCATCTTGGAGTGGAAAGGGAGCTGGACAAAGAATTGATAAGGTTTGCGACGCTTTTCCGGGTCAGTCCCTTCATTTTTAGATACAAGCTCGGCTTCCGCTCCTGCAAAGCGGGGCCAGGTGGGCAAAGCCCTGCAATCTCTAGGGATCAAAGGCAAAGAGAAGCCGCACCGCCCCTGTAGAATCCACCTCAACCCCGCGTAGGAATTCCCGCAGGTAGGTGCGGCGCTCGCTCTCGCTGAGATCCTGCCAGAAGGGTGGGATGGAGAGGGTTTGGATGGTCTGGGTAAGCTTAGCAGGGGGGAGCTGTTCCAGCTTTTGGGCCAAGCGGGCGGTCTCAGCTCGCAGCTGGTAGCAGCGCTGGGCCAGCGAGGGCTCATCCATCAGTCCAGATTGCTGCAGCGCCTCCAGTTGCCGCAGCCGCTCGCTGTTGGCCTGGATCTGGGCTTGGAGCTGTTGGCGGGTTCGGTCTAGGGCCTGCCAATCCAGGTTTTGGGCACGGTGGGGAAGCTGTTCGCAGACCTGGCGGATCACCTCCTGCAAGACTTCAGCATAGCGGAGGCTATAGCGACAGGCTTGGCAGCGCAAGTAGAGGTAAGAAGAGCCGTTCTGCTTGCCCTTGCCGGGGGTGGTTTGCACAATGCGCAAAAGGCCGCCACAGGTCCGGCAGTGGACGAGGCCGGCCAAGGCGCGGGAGGCACTGGCGCTGCGGCGCGGGATCCCTTGGTTGCGCTTTAGCCAGCGATCGATCTGGGCGGCTTCGGTGCGGCTGAGGAGAGCTGGATGAGTATCGCGCAGAACGGTGCCATCGGCGTAAGCCAGATCCCCTCGGTAGACCGGGTTGAGCAGCCAGTTGCGCCCAGTGGCTACGGAGATGTGCTTGTGGTGTTTCTCAGCAATGAAGCGCACCGCCTGGCGCAGGGATCCGTAGCGGAGAAAGTGCTGGAAAAAATCCTGAACAATAGGGGCCTGGCGGCAATCCGGGACATAGCGTCCCCCTTCGCGGCGGTAGCCAAAGGGAGGTGGCCCAGGGGGAGGCTTGCCCGCCAGACGGCTTTGGGCTTGGCGTTGACGGAGACGGCGACTTTGCAAGTGATGGGGAATCTCGGCCAGCAGCGGGATCCAGTCGCTGGGAGTGCTAGGGGTTTGCAGGCCGTCAGCACTAACTAGGCTAAGGCGGATCCCAGCCTGTTGGATTTGCAGCAGCCGCCCGTGCACCTCCTCCACCTGGTCTCCTAGATCTGCTAGGCGCACCAGCAGCACCTGCTGCACCGAGCCCCTGGCAACCTCCTGCAGCAGTTCCTCCAGGTAGGCACGGGATCCCCAGTCGTGCCAGAGGGGATTCGCCCCGTGGGCTTTTAGCCAAGCCAGCTCCTCCTCCGGCCAAGGAGCATAGGCAGGCGTGTAGAGGTAGCCGCAGACGCCCATGGACAAACACCCTGCCACCGCTGCTGCCCTAGGCTTGCTGCGCTAGGCTTCCCAGCAGATGCCCCTAGGGCCAGGTCGACACCCCCCAGCCTGCCTGCTCTACTCCACTGCTGTTGCCGCATATTCCAGCTCTTCTTCTGCCACCTCCAGCTGTGCTTCCTCCGCCTGTCCCGCCTGTTCTTGCTTGGCAGCCCGCAGTTGCTCGCGGTACTTGGCTGCCATCTCCTCCGCTTTCTCGTAGACCAGCTTGGGATCCCGCAGCATATCGCCGGGATTGGGCTCCAGTTGCTTAGTCGATAGCGAAATTCGACCCCGTTCTGCGTCTAGGTCAATGATCATTACCTTCACTTCATCGTTGACGTTGAAGACGCTGTGGGGGGTATCGACATGCTCGTGGGAGATTTCGGAGATGTGCAGCAAGCCGGAGACGCCGCCAATATCGATGAAGGCCCCGTAGGGCTTGATGCCACGCACTGTGCCGACTACTACCTCGCCCACCTCCAGCTTGTTCATCTTCCGCTCCACCAGGGCCCGGCGATGGCTTAACACCAAGCGGTTGCGGTCTTCGTCCACCTCGAGAAACTTCAGGGGCAGTTCCTCGCCCACCAGCTCTTCCTTGGGCTTGCGGGTGCTGATGTGGGAGCCGGGGATAAACCCGCGCAGTCCCTCAATGCGCACCAGGGCGCCCCCACGGTTGGTGGCAAAAATGGTGGCCCGCACCGTGGCATCCTCCTTTTGAAGCTGGCGCACCCGTTCCCAGGCCCGCATGTACTCAATGCGGCGGATAGAAAGGGTCAGCTGCCCCTCCTCGTTCTCTTCGGTGAGGATGAAAAACTCACGCGTTTCCCCCGGCTGCAGGACCTCGTGCGGATCCTCCACCCGGCTAATAGACATCTCCTGCAGAGGCAGAAAGGCAGCCGTTTTGGCCCCAATGTCGATTAACGCGCCGCCCGGTTCCACCGAAAAGACTGTGCCGGTTACAATTTCGCCGGGGCTAAAGTGATAGTCGTACTTATCCAGGAGAGCAGCAAAGTCCTCGGTGGTAAAACCAACATCGGCAGCAGCGGTAACTCGAGTCATAGGGGCCTGGTAGCAAAGGTAGTTGCACAAGTTCAAAGAGAGCTGAGCTTAGCCTGGGTGAAGGCACCAGCGCGCCTCCACCTTCCCACCCCACCTAGGGTGGGCGCTGGAAACACTATCCTAGCTCAAAAAAGAAGCTTTTGTGGCAAGTTTCCTTGCAAGCTTGCCAAGCTAGAAGGAGGTGGCCCAAAGAGGTTTGGGAGAGAGGCAGTTGCATTTCATTGACCAAGTGGAAATTGAGGTGCAGGGGGGAAATGGCGGGGATGGCATCGTTGCCTTCCGCCGCGAGAAGTACGTCCCTGCCGGCGGACCCTCGGGTGGCAATGGGGGGCGGGGCGGCTCGGTAATTCTGGTAGCCGATCCCGGCCTGCAGACCTTGCTAGACTTTCGCTTCCAGCCGGTAATCAAAGCTGAAGACGGGTCAAAAGGAGGACCCAACCAGCGCACGGGGGCCAGTGGTGCAGATCGGCTGGTGCGGGTGCCCTGTGGCACGATGGTGTTCAACGCGGAAACGGGCGAGCTCCTCGGGGATCTGGTGCAGCCGGGGGATCAACTGCTGGTGGCCCGCGGCGGCAAAGGGGGTTTGGGCAATGCCCACTTCTTGAGTAACCACGATCGCGCCCCCCGCCGCTTTACCAGGGGTCAGCCGGGAGAGCGAGTGCGGCTGCGCCTAGAGCTGAAGCTCATTGCTGAAGTGGGGATCGTCGGCTTGCCGAACGCCGGCAAGTCAACCTTAATTTCCGTGGTCTCCTCCGCCCGCCCTAAGATTGCCGATTACCCCTTCACCACGCTGCAGCCCAATTTGGGAGTGGTGCCCCATCCCTCGGGGGATGGAGTGGTGTTTGCCGATATTCCCGGGCTCATTGAGGGAGCCCACCGAGGGGTAGGGCTGGGGCATGACTTTTTGCGCCATGTGGAGCGCACGCGGCTGCTGATTCATCTGGTGGACGGCACGGCCGCCGATCCGGTCAGGGATTACCAAATTGTGCAGCAGGAGTTGCGTGCCTATGGCCACGGGCTAATCGACAAGCCACAGATGGTGGTTTTAAACAAAATCGACGCCCTCGAGCCGCGGGAGGTTGTCGAGCGCACCCAGCGGCTTGCGGCTGCTGTCGGCGCTCCGGTATTGGCCATCTCAGCAGTGGCCAGGCAGGGTCTGGATTCTCTCCTGCAGCGGGTGTGGCAGGGGCTGGGCCGGGATCCAGAGCCCTCTCCTGGAGGAGGGAGAAGCAAGATCCAGCCAGCTGCAGCTCAGGAGAAGCCTAGAATAGGAGTGCCCCTGCTTTCCCATAGCCCAGATGTATATCTCCGAGGAGAATCTGCCACCCGACTTGCGCCAGATTAAGCGGGCCGTTGAGCAGGCAGCGCAGGCGAGGGCAGGAGTCTGTCTAGAGCTGTTAATGCTGCTGCGCCTGTTGGAGGATCTGCACCGCACTATTTTGGAGGGAGCCTTCCAAGAAGCTTTGCCCAACACTCGGCACGAGCTCTATCGAGTGCTGCAGGAGCTAGAGGAGGCAGGTGACTGGCCCTACCTGCCGCGTTTGCACATCCAGGCCCTGATGCAGCAGCTCAAGGACTGGCCGCAGGGATCCCTGTCGGTGCCGCCCACCCCTCGTCCTATGGTGGAAGTGGCGGAAAGTCCTCCTGAAGCTTGAGGTTTTCTCTCCCTCATGGCCGAGTACTTTAGGATCCATTCCCAGCACCCCCAGCCCCGTTTCATCCAGCGCATTGCAGCTGCTCTCCGCGAGGGGGCGGTGATGCTTTACCCCACCGATACGGTCTATGCCATTGGCTGCGATGTTACCCACAAGCAGGCCGTGGAGCGGGTGCGGCGCATCAAGCGGCTGTCCAACGACAAACCTCTTACTTTTCTGTGCCCCTCGCTTTCCCAGATTGCCCAGTATGCCCAGGTGAGTGATCCCGCTTATCGGCTAATGCGGCGGCTAGTCCCTGGCCCGTTTACGTTTCTGCTGCCAGCCACCAAGCTGGTGCCCAGGTTGGTGATGGATCCCAAGCGGAAAACCACCGGCATCCGCGTGCCGGATTCGGCCATCTGCCAGGCGCTGTTGGCCGAGTTGGGCAACCCCATCGTCTCTACCTCGGCCAAGCTGGGCGGGGATCCTGTGGGCTCCCTGGAAGTGGGCTTTGATCCGGCGACGGTGGGGGAGGAGGGGGGAATCTTTACCGCTGAGGAAATGCGCCAGCTGGAGAAGCAAGTGGATCTAATAGTGGACGACGAGGCCCCCTATCGTGCCCAGGTCTCAACCGTAATCGATCTCACAGGGCCGAAGCCGCTCCTGGTGCGAGCCGGGCTGGGCTACGAGCAGGTGGCAGACCTGCAGTGGGCAGAAGAGGCGGGCGGCTGAGGGGTGGGATCCTGGCTGCCCCGCTCAGCGGTCGTTAGCTCCTAGAATAGGGTCGTGCTCCTGGGTAGGCCCATGCCTAGAGCTTTAGCTGAGCAAAAAGCGGTGCTGTTGCGCCTCTTGCAGACAACGGACCGGGGCGGCAAGCTATCGCCCGACCAAAAAAGTCAAATCCTGTCTCAGATTGCCGCGCTGGAGGCCCTCAACCCCACCCCTGAGCCCCTGGCAGCTCCTGAGCGGCTGGAGGGGAATTGGCTCAACCTATTCACCACCAGCGCCGCTTTGTTGCGGCTGGCCCAGTTGCCCCTTTTAACCACCGGCGCGATCTATCAGTGCATTCGGGCCCAAAAGGGTCAAGTTTTTAACGTAGCCGAAATCCAGGGATCCGGCTGGCTAGAGGCCTGGCTGCCGCGGGGGGTTTTGGCGGTGGCAGCCCGCTTCTACCCCGAATCGCAACGTCGGATTCGGGTGGTTTTCAAGCGACTGCTGCTGGGATCCCAGGCGTTGATGAGCTACGAGATTGAGAGTTTCCTCTATTTGCTTGAATGGGCTCCAGAGCGGATCCCAGCGCTGAAGGTCGACCTCCTTCGCCGCGAGCCCACAGGCTGGCTGGATATTACCTATTTGGATGAAGACTTACGGATAGGTCGGGGCAACGAGGGGAGTGTGTTTGTGCTGCAGCGGGTGGGCAAAGGTGGCTAGCCGCAGCTACTCCCGCCGAGGGTTTGGGGATGAGGGTAAAGCTAATCTCGCAGAGAGTTGCTAGAGCATGGCAGGACTCCCGCAACGTTTGCACCTCCTGCTGGCATTGCTCCAGTTGCCGGGCCCACTCCTCTTGCTGGGAGCGCAGCTTTTGGTTTTCCCATTCTGTGCGCTGCAGGAGACCCTCGAGCTTTTGTTGCTGCTGCTGGAGTTGAAGCCGCTCGGCTTCCGACTGCTGCAGTTGGAGCCCTTGGCGCTCCAATTCCGCCCTCAGGGCAGCGACCTGGGACTGCAGCTGAATCAGCGCTTGCTCTGGGCTAGGCTGGGGTTGCTGCCGTGGCTGGCCGCCGTGATCGGCAGGGTCGAAGGGAGAGAGAGCCTCCAGCAGCGCTTCTCGAAAGCTGCCCCAAGAAGCCGACTGCAACGCTAGCCGGGCCACCCACCAAACCCCGTAGGCGGCTGCCAGCCCGGCCGCCAGGCCAGGGATCCCGGCCAGGGAAACTTTGGGCAGGGTGGGCAGGATGCGATCCAGAAGAGCGGCCACCCCCGCCGCGACGCAGAGCCCGCTCCCCGCAGCAGCGGCACCTGAGATCCAAGAGGAGCGGGAGAGCCTTGGCATTTTGTTACCCTCCACAGGGGATCGAGAAGACGCCTGCCACCCCCAGTTTATCCTGCCCCCCTCCTAGGGCACCTGCCAAGCTCGTTGGTGGTAGTCCTCCAAGGTGGCCCAGGGATCCGCAGCCCCTGCGTGGGTATGGCTGTGCTCTAGGTGAGGGGGGTGGTGATGGGATCCCTGCCCATAAGAGTGGTGGTCATGGGGATGGTGGTGGGTATGCCCCACTCCCAGCTTTGCACTCACCGCCAGGCGAAACTTGCAGAGGTGGCAGTTCACCTGGGTTTGGCCCTGGAGAGCTTCCTGCTCCAGTTGCTGCAGGCTGTGCAGCACTGCCTCCTCAAGGCCCAATTCCGGCAGCATCAGCCAGTCAATCTCGGGGTGGCAGCGCCGCTGCTCTTGCACAGCCGCCTCAATTTTTTTTACCAGTACCCCCGTAAAGAGGAAATAAGGCAACACAATGACCCGGCGCGGCTGCCAGGAGAGGGCTCGTTGCAACCCCACCGGCAGGCGGGGATGGGTAATGCCGATAAAGCAGGTCTCCACAGCAGCAAACCCGGACCCTTCCCAAAGGAGCCGAGCCAGCTTACACGCTTCAGCGTTGGCTTCGGGATCGCTGGAGCCGCGGCCAACGAACAGCAGCACCGTCTCAATTGCTGGGATCCGCCGGGGCTGGGCGGCCAGCAAAGCGGCCAATCGCTCTCGCAGCAACTGGAGGATTTCGACGCGGATCCCCAGCGGCCCGCCGTAGTGAATGCGCAACTGGGGGTAAAGAGCCTGGAGGCGATCCAGCTCGGTGGTCACGTCAAACTTGTCGTGGCGCGCCCCAAACAGCAGCAGCGGTAGGGCTACGATTTCCTGCCACCCTTGGGCCAAACACTGCTCCACCCCTTGGGCAATGGTTGGCTGGGTCAGCTCCAGAAAGCAGGGGATCACTGGCCGTTGGGGGGTGCGGGCTTGGTAAGCCTGGGCCAGCTCCAGAAAGGCTTGCCGCCCCTCCGGATCCCGGGAGCCATGGCCAATGAGCAGCAAGGGCAAAGGGGCAGGAGAAGACTGCCCAACGGCAAGGGAGGGGGAAAACCTAAGGGTACTCGACACAAAAAGCTCCGTTTTATCAATCGCAAGGGGTACAGAACACTGGCAGGTGGGGGCTCCAGAGTAGCACCGCGCTGTCCCCAATCTGCCTGGGCTTTTTAGGTTAGCTTGCTGCCTGGCGTTCACCAAGCCCCCCTGGGGGGATGGCCGCCTCCGAGAAGATAACTCCAGCCCCTTGCCTTGATCCCTAACTCCCCTGTCCCAGAGGAAGAGAGGCTGGGGGTGAGGGCCGAAAATGCCTTAGGCGCAGGGCATTGGCCACCACCGAGACGGAACTAAGGGCCATGGCTGCCCCTGCCAGCATGGGATTGAGCAGCCAGCCAGTGAAGGGATAGAGCGCTCCAGCGGCAATAGGGATCCCCAGGATGTTGTAGATAAAGGCAAAGAAGAGGTTTTGGCGAATGTTGGCGAGGGTGGCCCGGCTAAGTTGGATGGCAGCAACCACACCCCGCAAATCGCCAGATACCAGGGTAATGTCACTGGTGGCCATGGCCACGTCCGTGCCTGTTCCAATGGCGATCCCCACATCGGCCTCAGCCAAGGCCGGCGCATCGTTAATGCCATCCCCCACCATCGCCACCCGCCGCTGAGGCCGCCTTAGCTGGCGAATCAAGGCTGCCTTTTGCTCAGGACGGACCTGGGCGATTACCCGCTGGATTCCGACTTGGCGGGCAATGGCTTGGGCAGTGGTGGAGTTGTCGCCAGTTAGCATAACCACCTCCAGCCCCATTTGTTGCAGCTGTTGCACCGCTGCCGCGGAGGTGGGCTTTAGCGGATCGGCAATGGCCAGCAGTCCCAGAAGACTCCCCCCTTGGGCCACGCCAATGGCCGTTTTGCCCTCGCTCTCCCAAGCCTGGGCCTGTTCCCCGCTAGCAGGAGGGCAGGGGATCCCCATCTGCTGTAGCCAGCTCAGGCGACCAACACGCACCTGCTGGCCCTCCACCCAGGCCTCTACCCCCTCGCCTACCCTGACCTGGAAGGACTGGGCCGGCGGGAGCGCGATCCCTTCGGCTTTGGCTTTTTGCACCACTGCCCGGCCTAGAGGATGCTCGGAGTACTGTTCCGCCGCAGCCGCTAGACGCAACAGCGCCAGAGGAGAAGAGGTGGGAGTCCAGATATCCGTAACAGCGGGACAGCCGGCGGTGAGAGTGCCGGTTTTGTCGAAGACCACCGTGGCCAGCTGATGGGCCAGTAGCTCTAAGCTCTCGGCCCGCTTCACCAGGATCCCCAGCTCTGCTCCTCGCCCTGTTGCCACCTGGATCGAGGTAGGGGTGGCCAAGCCCAGGGCACAGGGGCAGGCCATGACCAGCACCCCGACGGTATTCACCAAAGCGAGCGTCGGGTTGCCCGCCAGCCCCCACCAGAGCCCAAACGTCACTGCTGCCACTCCAATCACCGCCGGCACAAACCACGAGGTAACCCGATCTGCCACCTGCTGAATGGGAGCCTTGGATCCTTGAGCTTCCTGCACTAGGCGCACAATCTGGGCCAGAAGCGTATCTTTGCCCACCCGCCGCGCTTCCATCACAAAGCTGCCTGTCTGGTTGAGGGTGGCCCCAATGACCTCATCCCCTACCGATTTGCTTACCGGCAGGCTCTCGCCGGTCACCATCGACTCGTCCAGACTGGAGGATCCCTCTAGAATGACCCCATCCACCGGCACCTGCTCACCGGGGCGCACTCGGATCCAATCCCCCACCTGCACTGCTGCAATTGGGATCTCCTGCTCCACCCCCTCGCGGATGACCCTTGCCGTTTTCGGCTGCAGCCCCATTAGCTTGCGGATGGCCTCGGAGGTTTGGGCTTTGGCCTGCTGCTCCATCCACTTGCCCGCCAGTACTAGGGTGACGACCACCGCTGCTACCTCGTAATACACATCGGGGTGCAGGCCCTGGCGGTGGAAGAAGTCGGGAAAGACGGTGGCAAAAAGGGAATAGAAGAAAGCAGCGCTTGTTCCCAAGGCCACTAGGGTGTTCATATCGGCCGTTCGCCGCCGCCAAGCCGCCCAGGCGCCGCGGTAAAACGGCTGGCCCACCCAGAACTGCACCGGCAGCGTCAGCAGCAACTGCAACTTGGGATCCTGCAGCCACGAGGGTAGGCCTGGAATTTCCCTCCCCAGCATCATTGGCAGTGAGCCAATCAGCAGCACTGTGCTGATCCCTACCCCTAGGGCCACCTTCTGCTTCAATTCCCGCTCTGCCGCCCGCTGGGCAATTCGCTCGGCATCGGCGGGCTCTGCCAGTGGCCAATCGTCCTGGAGGAGGTGGGCTCGGTACCCTGCCAGCTCCACTGCTTGGAGCAGGGCCTGAGGAGTGACCCGCCGAGGATCCCCTTGGACGATAGCCTGTTCGCTAGCAAAGCTTACCGTTTGCGCTGTTACACCGGGTACCTGGCTCAGGGCCCGTTCAATACCGGCAGCACAGGAGGCACAGCTCATCCCGTGGATGGCCAGGCGCCAGGTGGCCTGTGCCGATGGCGCGCCCCCAGGAACTGCGGTAACCTCTGGACAAGCGGGCAGACCAGGGCTCGAGGCGGAGGAAGTGGGATCTGACACGGCCACTTTTAGAGTCAAAGTTAAAAAGGCGAGGGAAAGAACCTCCCTCCAGCCAGGGGAAAGCTCCCACTGGAGTTCCTGCCTAGGCAGGTGGATAGCCCACTTGAGCAAGCACCTGCCGCCAGTCAGTGTCTATCTGCTCAGAAATAATCCGCACCTGCTTGGTCTTGGGATCCGCTTCCACCTGCGCCTGGGGGTCCCGTTGCCGCACCGCCTGGGTAACAGTATCCACGCAAGCTGAGCAGGCCAGCCCCGGTACCGTCAAAACAACCACCATCGCGGGAGGTCCTCCTGGACCCATCTTGTCTAGCGTAGCCAAAGCCCCATCTTCCGGCAAGCGGAAGATTAGGGAGAGGGAGGAGGCTCGTCTAGGTTCCAGCGGTAGTCCACCTGGTAGCCTCGCTGGCGCCACTCTTCTTCCAGTTGCAACTGTTGGGTGAGGGCCTTGCGCAAAGAGGTGATTAGCTCTTGCGCGCGGCCGCGGTTGCCAAAATCTTGTTCCTCGACTGCCGGAAACGTCTGCCGCTCCAGAACTCGCAGCAGAAATTCGTAGTGGATGTGGGCTGGCACTGGAATCCGTTTCATCAATTTCAGCAATTTAAGAGGGGACCCGTCCTTAGAGGTTTCCTAAGAGTTTACGAAGACGACAACAGGGAGCGCAAAGCTTGACCGGGATCCGGCTGCGTGACCAGCGCTTCCCCCACCAGCACGGCGCGCACCCCCCAGGCTTGCAATTGCTGCAGATCCCTAGAGGTGTGGATGCCGGACTCGCTGACCACAGGCAGATCGCCCAGGCGCTCCCGGTAGAGGGCTAGGAGGTTGCGTGTTGTATTTAAGTCCACTGCAAAGGTTCTCAAGTCGCGATTGTTGATTCCAATTAACACCTTCCCCTTAGCTTGTGGCAGTTGTGGCAAGGCCAAAACCCGCTCCAGTTCCCGAGCGGTGTGCACCTCCAGCAAGGCCGCCATACCCAATTGCTGAATGAGCTTGAGAAAATAGCCCAAGTCCGCATCCGAGAGAATGGCGGCAATCAGCAGCACCGCGTCCGCTCCTAGGCTGCGGGCCCAGAGAATTTGGTAAGGGTAGAGGATAAACTCCTTGCAAAGGATGGGGATCCCTGTTGTCTTGCGGATCTGGTGCAGGTGCTCGCCGCTGCCCTGAAAAAACCGCTCATCGGTGAGCACGGATAGGCAACTGGCCCCCCCCGCTTCGTAGCTGCGGGCAATGGCCACCGGATCAAAGGGATCCCGGAGGAGGCCGCGGCTAGGAGATGCCCTTTTCACCTCAGCAATGACAGAGACGGGGTGAGGGGATTGGGTAAGGGCAGCTACAAAATCCCGCACCGGTGGGGCCTGATCCAGTTGCCGTTGCAACTCCTTGAGGGGAAGCTGCTCCCGTTGGCGCTCCACCTCCCGTTCTTTGTGCCAGACGATTGCCTCCAAAATGTGGCGCGGCTGAGCCTCCGGCGCTGTTGTCCGATAGACTTGCGAGGCCACCACCACTTCTGGAGCAGGGGAACGCCGACGAATAGCAAGTAGCTCACTTTGCAGCTCCATATTGCCCCTGAAGAGAACCTCCCACCTCACCCTAGTCTAGGGCTCGGCGGTCAGTTTGAATAGCTCCTCTAGACTTCTCTAGGCAGCATCTGGCGAGGGCGTTTTTTTTACCCTATCGTTGAGTTGGGATCAGGCAGCAACCGAGATGGGTTGACCTACCATTAGCGGCCGCCCCAAACTGTTTATGGCTAAGGGGGTTCAGGCGTGCTGTACCTAGCAGAGCTATCCAAGTCCATTGGGTTTGGCAAGTCGTCTTTACAACTGCTAGCTAAGCAACAGCAGGACAACACCTGGGTGGCGGTCAACGAGGACCCCATCCCTCTGGAGGGCCGGATTGCTCAAGAAACCGGGCGCTTCAAGGACGGAGTGCTGGTGCTGGCGGAGGTTGCCGGCAACCGTCAGGTGACTCGCATTAGTGAAGCTGCCCGCCAGCTAGTAACCTACCTGCAAAGTTTTAGCCAACTTCAGCTGAGAGTTCGCCGCCAAGAGGAAGAGATCGAGAATTGGCGCAAGTCCCTCACCTTTCAAGCTCAAGAGCTCACCCGCCGCGAGATGGAGTTGGCTGCCCAAGAAGAAGAGGTGCAGCGGCTGTACGAGCAATACAAGGCTGTTGCGGAGGAGCGCAAACTCCTGGACAGTCTCAAAGAAGAGCTGGCCAGCCAGCAAGCCTATCTGGCTGAGCAACAGCGCTGGATTGGAGAGCAGCGAGAAGCTCTCAACCGGCAGCGGCAGGAGCTGGAAGCCCAGCTCCAGGAAGCTCGCTCCCGCCGCCTGGGGGAAGCCGAAGCAGCCCAGCTCCAGGCTTTGCTGCAAGAAGTTCAGGAGCATCTAAGTTGCTCTACGGCGTCCCTGGCCCCTCTGCAAAGTTTAAAAGGCCAACTCCAACAGGAGCAGGAGCACTGCCATCGCCAGCTGGCCCAACTGGAGCAGGAACGACAACAAGCCCAACTTTGCCAGGAGGAGCTGGATCGGGACTACCGAGCCTGGCGGGAGCGTCGCGCTGCCTGGTGGGGATCCCGCCATTCCCTAGAGCAAAGCCAGGCCAGCTGGCAGGCCCAGCAGCGATCCCTGCAGCTTTATCAAGAGCAGCTGCAGCGGATCCTCCAGCAGTTGCACTCCCAGGAGAGCCTCCAGCAAAAAGCCTATCGTTTGCTTCAGGAGTACGACTTCATTGTCGACGGCAGCAGCAACGGCGGTGGGGAGGCGGCGATCTCGGTGGAGGAGCTGGCAGCTTTGGTTAGCCAAATGCGCCAGGACTACGAGCAGCGAGCAGCCCAGGTCAGCCAACAGCGGGCCGAGCTGGAGCAGCACCGGAAAACTTTGCAGGAGCTGCAAGCGCGGCTGGCTACCGCCTCTCCTGAAGAGCGGTTGGAGCTGGAAATGGATATCGACTACGCCCAGTCTGCCTGTAGCGCCCTGGAAGAAGCTCTGCTGCCCCAGGAAAAAAACCTGCAGCGGGAATACGAGGAGCTAGCCCGCTACGAGGCTCGCCTCAGACAGCTACAGAATCAGGCTGCCGCTCCAGTTCGAGTGGATATTGGCCCCCTCCTAGCGGAGATTGCTAAGCAAAAGCAGGAGCTGCTCCAGGAAAAAAACCGCCTGCAAACGCTTGTCCGCCAACTGGAAACTTCCCTCTCAGCTCAGCAGGAGCAACTGGCCCGCCAACAGCAGGAGCTGGAGCAGCAGTGGCAACAGCTAGAGCAAGAGGAGGAAGCCTTGCGAGCCCGGACCCAGGCCCTGGCCGAAACCTGGGGGCGTCTCAACCAGCTGCAAGCTACGCTTGCTGCCGAGCAAGAGCGCTGGGCGGAGTTGGCAGGCCATCTGGAGCAATTGGAGGCGGAGCTTGGCCACGGCCAAGAAGGGAGCTCCAGGGCCTGGGCTCACCTCCAGCAGCTGCAGTCCCTTTTGGCTAGCCTTGCCCAAGGATAAACCTCCCAAGGAGGCACTCAAGCCCAGGCCCCTAGGTTCCTAAAAACGTGCGGGGACAAGGCTGGGATCCTCATCTTAGTACTCTGGTTAGATAAGCTTTTCTCCTGCTATGTCCACCCTTCCCACCAGCAGTGAAGCCGCTCAACGGGCTGCCCGCCTGGAAAAAGCCCGCCACCTGCAGGAACAAGGGATCCTGCCCTATGCCTATTCTTTTCCTGTTACCCACCTAGCTGCTGAGTTGCAGGCGCAATTTGCGGACCTGGAGCCTGGCGGAGAGCGGGAGGACGTCCAGGTGGCAGTGGCTGGGCGAATCCGGGCGCGGCGAGTTATGGGCAAACTGGCCTTCTTTACCCTGCAGGATCGCTCCGGCACCATCCAGCTTTACCTGGAGGAGCAACGGCTAACAGAGCGCATGGGGGAGAGGGCCTTCAAGAACCTAGACAAGCTCATCGACGTGGGCGATTGGTTGGGGGCTAAGGGCTGCCTCAAGCGCACCAAAAAAGGGGAGCTATCGGTGCGGGTGGACGAATACCAGATCCTGACTAAGGCCCTCTTGCCTCTGCCTGACAAATGGCATGGCCTGCGGGATGTGGAGAAACGCTACCGCCAGCGCTACGTCGACCTCATTGTTAACCCTGAGGTTAAGCAGACCTTGCTCGACCGGGCCAAGATCATCCGCTCCCTGCGGCAGACGCTGGAAGAGCAAGGTTTTGTGGAAATTGAGACGCCGGTGCTGCAGGTCATCCCTGGGGGGGCAGAGGCGCGGCCCTTTGTTACCCACCACAACGCTCTAGATCTGGATCTCTACCTCCGCATTGCTACCGAGTTACACCTAAAGCGGTTGGTGGTAGGCGGGATCGAGCGGGTTTACGAAATTGGGCGGGTCTTTCGCAATGAGGGTATCTCCACCCGCCACAACCCGGAGTTTACCTCGCTGGAGGCCTACCAAGCCTTCGCTGACTACCACACGATGATGGAACTTACCGAAACCTTGGTCTGCAACGCCGCCCTGGCGGTACGGGGATCCCTGCAGCTTACCTACCAAGGGGAAGCCATCGACCTCACTCCTCCCTGGCGACGGGTGACGATGCAGGAGTTGGTGGAAGAGGCCACTGGTATTTTCATCGATGTGGAAAAGGGAAGCACCGAAGAGCTCTTGCCTGCCTTGGCCGCCCAAGGGATCCCCAACCTCTCCCCCCAGGACTCTCCTGGCCAGTTGCTGGTCAAGGCCTTTGAGCACTGTTGTGAAAGCCGCCTGCGCCAACCCACCTTTGTTCTGGACTATCCCCTTGAGGTGTGTCCGCTCACCAAGCCTCACCGCAGCAAGGCAGGGTTGGCCGAGCGCTTTGAGCTGTTCATTGTCGGGCGGGAGACAGCTAACGCCTACTCGGAACTCACCGATCCGGTGGATCAGCGGCGGCGGCTGGAGGCCCAAGCAGCCCTGAAGGCAGCCGGCAACGAAGAAGCCCACTTTCTCGACGAAGACTTCCTCACCGCCTTGGAATATGGCCTTCCTCCCACCGGCGGTCTGGGTCTAGGCATTGACCGCCTGGTGATGCTACTGTGCGATGCTCCCAGCATCCGCGATGTCATCGCCTTTCCCCTGCTGCGGCCCGAGAGCTCCGCTCAAGAAAAAGCCCCTGAATAGGGGCAGGGGCCTCCAGTTGGACAAGGGGATTTACATCATTCCAGGCTTGCTCGAGCGAGCTTTGGCTGGCTTAGGTTCCGGCTTTTCGACGACCACGGCCTCAGTAGTAAGGTACATGGCCGCGATGGAAGCCGCATTTTGCAAGGCAAAGCGCACCACCTTGGCCGGATCGACAATCCCGCGGGCAAACATGTCCACATACTCACCCGTCAGGGCGTCGAAGCCGTAGGGCATCTCCTGCTCCAGAACCCTTTCCACCACTATTGATCCCTCCAGCCCAGCGTTGTGGACAATTTGATAGAGGGGCGCCCGCACGGCCTGGTAGACAATGTCTGCTCCCACCTGCTCTTCGGCGTTCAACTTGGCTTTAAACTCTGGGATCCCCTTGGAAAGGTGGAGCAGCGTCGCCCCCCCACCTGGGACAATCCCTTCCTCTACGGCTGCTCGTGTGGCGTTGAGGGCATCTTCAATCCGCAGCTTGCGGTCCTTGAGCTCTGTCTCCGTGGCAGCCCCCACCTTGATCACCGCCACCCCGCCAACCAGCTTGGCAATCCGCTCCTGCAGCTTCTCACGGTCATACTCCGAGTCAGTAGTCTCCAGCTGCCTACGGAGTTGCGCTACCCGCTTCTCCACTGCCGCCTTGGTACTGCCATCGGTAACAATGGTGGTCTTGTCGCGGGTAACTGTAATCTTGCGGGCCACCCCCAGCATGTCCAGGGTGACATTCTCCATCTTGATGCCAATTTCCTCCGAGATGAGCCGGCCTCCAGTGAGGATGGCAATGTCCTCCAGCATGGCCTTACGGCGATCCCCAAAGGAGGGGGCCTTCACGGCCACTGCATTCAACACCCCGCGCAGCTTGTTGACTACCAGGGTCGCCAAGGCATCTCCCTCTACATCTTCGGCAATTACCAGCAAAGGTCGCCCTTCCCGGGCCAGCCGCTCCAGCAGGGGCACCAGCTCCTGCACATTGGAGAGTTTGTTGCTGGTAATGAGCAGATAGGCGTTTTCGTATTCGGCTACCATCCGCTCTGTATCGGTGACGAAGTAGGGAGAAATGTAGCCACGGTCGAACTGCATTCCTTCCACCACTTCTAGCTGAGTTTCCATCGACTTGGATTCTTCGACCGTGATCACCCCTTCTCGCCCCACTGCATCCATAGCCTTGGCAATCATCTCGCCTATCTCGCTGTCGTTGCCAGCAGAGATAGTGGCTACCTCGGCAATGGTCTTGCGCTCCTCCACCCGTTTGGCAGAGGCAGCAATCTTCTCCACTAGGTAGGCGGTGGTCTTTTCAATCCCGCGCCGCAGGGCTACAGGGTTAGCCCCTGCTGCAACGTGCTTTAGCCCTTCCTGCACCATGCTCTGGGCCAAGATGGTGGCTGTACTGGTGCCATCTCCGGCCGCGTCATTGGTCTTGGTGGCTACTTCCCGCATCAACTGGGCACCGGCATTTTTCAAGGGATTGGCCAACTCAATTTCTTTAGCAATTGTTACCCCATCGTTGACAATCTGAGGCGCACCAAATTTCTTCTCTAGAACCACATTGCGCCCCTTAGGGCCAATCGTAACCTTGACTGCGTCTGCTACTTGATTAATGCCCTCCTCCAGTGCCTTGCGGGCCTCTTCCTTAAACAAAATCTGCTTGGCCATAGCGTCCCCGATCCTCGCTATCTCAACTAGCAACTAGGCCACTTGTTCTGAGTGCCACTGGGCCGAGCGGGATCCTGGGAGGTTCCCAGTGATCCCCTCCCTTGGCTAGGTCAAGGGCTAGCACTCTGAAACCTCGAGTGCTAATCTAGCCCAAAGGCGGCAGCCTCAGCAAGATGGCCTGGATTCGGAGGTAACTTTCGGCTGGAGAAGCCTGCCTTTGGCCTGCTGCAAGGGAACAAACAGGGGGGCTGTTACGAACTGTCGCTGATGAGGATGTCAGGAAACCGGGCTTGGGCTTCGCTAATGGGACGCTCCCGTCCACCGTTTTGCCAGTAGTTGATCAGTTCGGTGGCTTGGTTGAGCAGGTTGATGCGATCTTCCTCACTAATCCAGCTTTTGCTTTCCAGTTCAGTCTTAAGCTGTTCCCAAGCATCATCCCGCGGCCAAAAAAAGTAGCGGGTGAGGGGACTGCGGTTTTTGGCCACTATTTGATCCACTGCAATAGCCAAATCGTTTTGCAGCCACAGGGCTTTTAGGGCAAATTTTGGCAAGGCTTGCTTCTCCTTTTCACCACTCAACAGACGGAACGACAAGAGACAAACCTGGCCTCAGCCAGGCAGTCTTCCATTGTAAACTACCCGCCCTCCTGCCGCGGCAGGGAGCGTAGCCTCAGGAGGCTGTCCCCTTGCCCCAAGGGGTAGCCCTCCCCCTGCCAGCCTTACCTTCTCTTCTTGGGAGCTTGCCAAGGGATCCTAGGCCCTCCCTCCAACGGCTAGGCAATATCCGTGCACCCCAACCCAAAGCTCCCTTGCCCCTTTACCCAAGGGGTAGCTTTCTGGTAGGTGCCGGTTGGCTGACGGGGGTGAGCGAACCCCCGCCAAGGGAAGACCCCAGCGGCACAGGTGACAAAGGCAGCCTTGAGGGACAACCTGGCGAGAACCCTTAGTGGGCCAAGTTCCTGGACAAGCTGAATCCAGCACGAATTTCGGATCCCTGCCCCCCGGCCAGAGAGGGGCGCGCGGATTCTGATGGAGGGCTGTCTGCCCCTAAGGGGGTCGTCAGGCTTTGTAGGGCGTAGGCCTAGCTCTTGTAATAATCAGGCCCTTTGTTGACAAAGTCCAGGGTGTAGGCAGCTCGGTAGTTGATGGTTGGCTCAAAGACACCCGCCACTGTCATGTTCTCAAAGAAGCTTTGCCAACGTTCGTGGGTCATGGCGCCAATGCCCTTTTCTAGGGCGTCGCCAGATAAAATGATGCCGTACTCCTTCAACTTCTCAAAGCTATAGGCCAACTGCTCATCGCTCATCTCCGGGTTATCCTGCTTGATGAGGCGATAGGCGGGGCGGGGATCCTCTAGAAAGCTGTACCAGCCCTTGATGGAGGCATCCACAAATCGCTGCACCAGGTCTGGCTTGGTTTCCACCAGTTGGCGCCGCGTCTCGATGGTTGTGGCATAGGGGTTGTAGCCGTAGTCGGCTAGGAGAAAAATTACCGGCTTAAAGCCTCCTTGTTTTTCAATGGCAAAAGGCTCAGAGGTGAGATACCCCTGCTGCGCTGAGGTGGGATCCGCCAAGAAGGGACCGGGGTTGAAGTTGTAGGGGCGGGTCTGGTCGTCGGTGAAGCCGTACTTGGCCCGCAGAAAGGGCCAGTAGGTAGTAAAAGCCCCTTTGGCCACGAAGATGGGTCGGCCCTTGAGATCCTCCAAGCGCTGGGTGCCGGGATGGGCGAGGAGAACCTGGGGGTCTTTTTGGAAAATAGCCGCCACGCAGATGAGCGGGATCCCTTCCCGCACGGCGTTGATGACTCCCGCGCTTCCCCCCATGGCAAAGTCGGCAGCTCTGCCGGCCAAAATCTGGGTAATGTTGACGCCAGGGCCGCCCATCTTGATGGTGACGTCTAGCCCATATTCGCGATAGATGCCTGTGGCCACCGCCTGGTAAAAGCCGCCATGCTCCGCCTGGGCATACCAGTTGGTAGCATAGGAAACCCGGTCAAGTTTGGATCTCTGAGCCACGATGAGAGTGGGGGAGGATCGGGCAGCCGCTGCCGCCAGCAGACTTCCCCCAAGGGCAGCAGCTCCTGCTTTGAGCAACTGACGACGGCTGAAGGTACCGCTATTGGGTTGAGACGATCCAGTCGAGGCCATAAGCAAAGCAAAAGATGATGTCAGCATTCTACATCCCGGAGGAGACCCTGTGCGCCTGGCTACAGGAAGATCTCGGCCACGGCGATCTCACCAGCGAGCTGACGCTGCCCCCCGGAGTAGAGGGCGAGGCGGTGATCCTAGCTAAGGAGGCAGGGATCCTGGCGGGTCTGGAGATTGCCAGGCGGGTTTTCCGGCTGGTGGATCCCCAGGTGGAGTTCGCTCCCAAGGCAGAGGAAGGGGAGAGGGTGGCCGTCGGCCAAGAAGTGCTCCAGCTCAAGGGATCCCTGCGGGGGATTCTGGCAGCAGAAAGGCTAGCGCTGAACCTTCTCCAAAGGCTTTCTGGCATTGCCACCCTTACCCGCACCTACGTAGAGGCGTTGCGGGGAACCTCGACCCAGCTCCTGGACACCCGCAAGACCACCCCCGGCCTGCGCGCTCTGGAGAAATATGCTGTGCGGGTAGGAGGCGGCAAAAACCACCGCTTTGGCCTCTTCGACGGCATCTTGATTAAGGAAAACCACATTCGCGGTGCCGGCGGCATCCTGGCAGCCGTCCAGCGGGCCAAAGCAGGTGCCCCCCACCACCTCAAGGTCGAGGTTGAGGTGCGCAACCTCCAGGAGCTGGAGGAGGCTTTGGCGGCAGGCGCCGATCTAATCCTTCTCGATAACTTCCCCTTGGAGCAGATCCGGGCTGCCGTTCAACGGGTAGGGGGGAAAGTTCCCCTAGAAGCCAGCGGCAACATGAACCTAGAGCGCGCCCGGCAAGCGGCGGAGGCAGGCGTTGACTACATCAGTGTGGGGGCCCTGACTCACTCGGCCAAGGCCCTGGATCTCTCCTTGCTCGTGGTGCGGCCCTGAGGTTTGCCCCAGGGAGCGCTGTTTCTAATGCTAGGCTAGGTAACAATCCCGCCTAAAGCAGGAAGGCCAGTTGCTGCCTACTGGCAACTTCTCCTTAGCCCCGCACCAGTCCAGATCTGCACCCGTGGCCGGCCCAGCCAAAACAGAAGGTTCACCATGACCCAAGAAACCCTTGTCCAGGAAATTGCTCGACTCAAGCAGGAAAGGCAGGCCGTTATCCTAGCCCACTCCTACCAACTCCCCGAGGTGCAGGAAGTGGCGGACTTTGTGGGAGACTCCCTGGGCCTGGCCCGCGAGGCCCAAAAGACAGATGCCCAGGTCATTGTCTTTGCTGGCGTCCACTTCATGGCCGAGACGGCAGCTATCCTCAACCCGGAAAAGACGGTGCTGCTGCCGGATCTAGAGGCAGGCTGCTCCCTGGCCGATAGCATCCGGCCTGAGGATGTGCGGCGCTGGAAGGAGGCCAACCCCGAGGGGCTGGTGGTGGCCTATGTCAACACGGCCGCCGAGATTAAAGCCCTGGCCGATGTCTGCGTTACCAGCGCCAACGCTGTGCAGGTGGTGGCCAGCCTGCCGCCGGATCGCCCCATCTTCTTTGTGCCGGATATGTTCCTGGGGGCCTATGTAGCCCAGACAACGGGGAGGGAGTTGGATCTGTTCCCCGGCGAGTGCCACGTCCATGTGGGCATTCGCGAGGAGCACCTCAAGGCAATGGCAGAGAAGCACCCGGAGGCGGAGTTCCTCATCCACCCCGAGTGCAGTTGCGGCTCCAGTTGTCTATTTCTCAAGCCGGACGCCAAGCTCCTTTCTACCGAGGGGATGGTGCGTTATGCCAGAACTTCGGCCAGCCGCGAGTTTGTGGTTGCCACCGAAGTGGGCATTCTCCACCGGCTGCAAAAAGAGGCCCCCGATAAGACCTTTATCCCCGTCAAGGCGGACGCCGTCTGCGAGTATATGAAAAAAATTACCCTGGAGAAGATCTACCGCTCCCTAGTGGAGATGCGCTACGTGATCCAGGTGCCGGAGGCGGTGGCCGAAAAAGCCCGCAAGTCGATCCTAGCCATGCTGTCAGTGCCTGCTGGAGCCTAGAGGGAGCACCCTTGGCGAGGGTCTGTTTTGTCCAGTGTTGTCTACGTCTTTCCTAGCGGAAACAGACCTCTTGATCCTGGGGGCAGGGGTGGCAGGGATCTATGCAGCCCTGTGGGCGGAAGCAGAGGGAGCCAGAACCCTGGTGGTAAGCAAGGATCCCTTGCCTTCTGGATCCACTCCTTGGGCGCAGGGGGGGATAGCTTTTCCACTGGATGCAGCAGATGTGGAAGCCCACCTCCAGGACACCCTGCAAGCAGGCCGTGGCTTGGTGGAAGTGGAGGTGGCCCGCTCCATCCTGCAGGAAGCCCCCTTTCACCTGGAGAGGCTTTTGTCCTGGGGGCTGCCCTTCCATCCGGAGCCGGTGCGGGAAGGGGGCCACTCGCGGGCGCGGATACGCCATCTGGGAGGGGATCGGAGCGGGCTGTGGCTATTGCAAGGTTTGCTGGCTCGCCTAAACAAGCCGCCTCTCCAGGGATATACAGCCCTCAGCCTTTTGATGGCAGGAGACAGGGTAGGGGGGGCCCTGCTGCTGGGGCCAGATGGGCCACTGCAGGTGAAAGCAGGGGCAGTTCTCTTAGCTACAGGCGGGTTTGGCAGCCTTTTCCCCCTCTCGACGGCTCCGCCGGGGGCCAGCGGGGATGGGATGGCCTTGGCCTGGCGGGCAGGAGCTGTCCTAAGGGATCTGGAGTTTGTGCAGTTTCACCCCACCGCCTTGCCCAATGGAGCCCTGGTCAGTGAGGCTGCCCGAGGGGCAGGGGCCGTGCTTCTCAACGCCTGGGGGGAGCGCTTTATGCCTTGCTATACGGAGCTGGGCGAGCTGGCGCCGCGGGATGTGGTGGCCCAGGCGGTGTTCTGGGAGCGGCAGCGGACGGGGGGAGTTTATCTTGATCTACGAGCTGTGCCAGAGCTGGAGGAGCGCTTTCCCACCGTTGTTGCCTCTGCCCGCGCTTTGGGGCTGGATCCCGGAAAAGACCTCCTGCCGGTTGCTCCCGCTGCCCACTACGTCATGGGCGGGGTGCGAACGGATGCCTTTGGCTTCACTGGCCTGCCGGGCCTCTATGCTGCCGGGGAGGTGGCTTCTACAGGGTTGCACGGGGCAAACCGTTTGGCTTCCAACAGCCTCTTGGAAGGGCTGGTCATGGGCAAGCGAGCTGCTCTAGCTGCCCTGCGGGAGCTCCAGGAGCCACCCCTTCAGGTGCAGGCTCTACCTGTGCTGACCGCGCCGCCCTCTCTTCTTCCCAAGCTTAGGCAGCAGGTGGGAGAGGCACTGGGCGTGGTGCGGCAGGGAGAGCGGCTGCGGGCTTTTCTAGCTTTTGCAGAAGCCCTGCCCCTGGAGGAGAAGCCCTGGGCCAGCCGGGAGGAGGTCGAGGCCGGGAGTTTGTTGCTGCTTGCCCGCCTGGTGGGGCAAGGGGCTCTCTTGCGGGAGGAAAGCCGCGGATCCCACTTCCGCAGGGATTTTCCCCAAGAAGGAGAGCCTTTCCATACCGAGGCGTGGGGTTCTACCTTGAAGCAGACGCCGCTAGGTCTAGCGGCCGCACCAGAGGGGGATCCTGCCTAGGCGTTCCAGGCGTGGTGGAAAACCCCCGGCCTGTCGATGCGCTCAAAGGTGTGGGCGCCAAAGAAATCCCGCTGGGCTTGGGTGAGGTTCTGGGGCAGCTCGGCAGTGCGGTAGCTGTCGTAGTAGGCCAGGGAAGCGCTAATGGCCGGGATCGGGATCCCTAGGGTAGCTGCGGTGGCCACCACCCGCCGCCAGGATCCCTGCCGTTCCTGGATGGCCTGCTGAAACTCCTCATCCAAAAGCAGGTTGACCAGCTGCGGATCCCGCTGGTAGGCCGCCTGGATCTTGCTCAGGAGGCGGGCGCGGATGATGCAGCCCCCCTTCCAGATGCGGGGGATCTCGCTAAAGGGGTAAACATAGCCGTGGGCAACGGTGGCTTGCTTGAGCAGCGCCATCCCCTGGGCGTAGGAGCAGATCTTGGAACAGTAGAGGGCGGCGCGCAGATCCTGGAGGAAGCGGTCGGGATCCCCTTCAAAGGCTGTTCCCGGCCCTGGCAACTGCTGCGAGGCGGCCACCCGCTCTTCCTTCATCGAGGAGAGGAGGCGGGCCTGCACTGCCGCCTCAATGGTGGGCACCGGCACCCCCAGATCCAGGGCGTCCTTGACCGTCCACAGGCCCGTGCCCTTCTGGCCTGCTTTGTCCAAGATGAGATCCACCAGCGGCTTGCCCGTCTCCGGATCCAGCGTCCCCAAGATCTTGGCGGTAATCTCAATCAAAAACGACTCCAGCTCCGTCTCGTTCCAGGCCTGGAAGATCTCCTGCATCTGGGGGGCTGACAGCTTCAGCCCCCTGCGCATGAGGTCGTAGGCCTCGGCAATCAGTTGCATGTCGCCGTATTCGATGCCGTTGTGCACCATCTTCACGTAGTGCCCGCCCCCTTTGGGTCCCAGGTAGGTGACGCAGGGGCCGTCCGGCCCTTGGGCGGCAATTTTGGTGAGGATGGGCTCCAGTTGGCGGTAGGCTTCCAGGCTGCCGCCGGGCATGAGGCTAGGGCCGTTAAGGGCACCTTCTTCCCCGCCGCTCACCCCCATGCCGACAAAGTGGATCCCGCTGGCTTCTAGGGCCTCGGCGCGCCGGTCGGTGTCGCTGTAGAGGGAGTTGCCGCCATCGATGAGGATGTCGCCTGGCTCCAGCAGCGGCCTGAGCTCGTCGAGGATGGCATCCACCGGCGGGCCTGCCTTGACCATGATTAAGATTTTGCGGGGCCGCTCCAACAGTTGCACCAATTCGGGCAGGCTGTAGGCGGGGGTAATCTGCTTGCCTTGGGCCCGCCCTTGGATGAACTGCTCGGTCTTGGCGCGCGTCCGGTTGTAGACCGCAACGGGAAAGCCATTGCGCTCGACGTTGAGGGCCAGGTTTTCCCCCATCACCGCCAGGCCAATGACTGCGAAGCTGGGCTTGCTCATGGTGGGGCAGGGTCAACACCTTCCCCAATCTAAAGGGCAATCCAGCCAAGAGGGTTCAGGGATCCTGTTTTCTTCACCTTTGCCGGCTTTCAGGGACAGCCTAGACTTGCGCGGGTGGCAACGCCTGTTACGGGATGGGATCCCTCAGCCCGCTGGCACAATTCCCGCAGGGCTGCCCGATCCACATAGGCGTCGCTAAAGTCAGCGCCGGCAATCTGCGCCCCTTGCCAAACCGCCCGGGCAGCAATGGCTCCCCTGAGGTTGGCCCCCCTAAGGTCGGCGCCTGCTAGGTTGGCCAGATCCAACAGGCTGTTGCTGAGATCTGCCCCCGCCAGGTTAGCCCCCGCCAGATTGGCTTTGGTAAAGGCCACGCCGGCAAGGTTGGCCCCGTGCAGATCGGCACCCTGCAGGTTGGCGCTGACAAAACTGCTGCCCCGCCAGTCCTGGCCGGACAGATCCTGCCCCTGCAAATTGGCATTGCTAAAGTTGAGGCGAGTCTGGGATCCTGCTGGGGATCCCCACAGGCCCCACAGCAGCAGCGTTGCCCCCAGCAGGATCCCCAGGGAAAGCCAAAAGCGGATCCAAGGATTCATTTGGGATCCCCCCTTGCGGCGGAAGTTTTTCCTATTTTGGCCTTGGCGGCAGCCCCTCCCGTTGGCATCGCCACCACTCTGGGCAAAACTGAGTGGAGCCGTCCCTCCCGTTTCAACGCTGCTATGAAGGTGGCCTACTTGGACTGTGCGGCAGGCATTGCCGGCGATATGTGCTTGGGGGCTCTGCTGGATTGCGGGGTGCCCCTGGAGTATCTCAACCAGCAGCTCCAGGCGCTGGGCATCGAAGGAGAATACAGCCTACAAGTATGCCGGGTGCAGCGGTGCGGCCAGCCGGCTCTGCAAGCGGTGGTGGAGGTGTTGGACGAGTCCCCGCCCGCCCGCTCCTGGAGGGAGATCCAGGCTTTGATTGCCGGATCCCGCTTGGCCCCTGCGGTCAAGGCCCGCAGCCTCAAAGTTTTTGAGAAGCTGGCGCAGGCAGAGGCAAAAGTCCATCAGGTGCCCCTAGAAAAAGTGCATTTCCACGAGGTGGGGGCCGTCGATGCCCTGGTGGATATCGTCGGCACCTGTATCGGCCTGGATTGGCTGCAGGTGGAGCGGGTGATCTCCTCTCCCCATCCCATTGGCGGTGGCTGGGTGAGCACCAAACATGGCCAACTGGCGGTGCCCGTGCCGGCGGTGATTGAGCTGTGGGAAATGGGACGGGTGCCAGTGTTTAGCAACGGCGTGGAAGCCGAGCTGGTTACCCCCACCGGCGCAGCCCTGGCGGTGGCGCTGGCAGAAGCGTTTGGGCCCTGTCCACCGCTGCGGCTGGAAAAAGTGGGGCGCGGGGCCGGCAGCCGCGAGTTGCCCATTCCCAACATCTTTCGTCTCTGGATTGGTCAGTCCCAGGGGGAAGAGCCAACCGAGATCGTCTCAGTGTTGCAAACTCAGATTGACGACCTCAACCCCCAAGTGATTGCTTATACCTGCGAGCAGTTGCTGGCCCTCGGCGCCTGGGACGTGTTTACCCAGCCCATCACCATGAAGCAGGGGCGGCCGGGAGTGTTACTGACGGTGATCTGCCCGCCGGATCGGGTGCCGGAGTGCCAGGAGCTCATCTTCCGGGAAACCACCACCCTGGGCATCCGCCACTCCCAGCAGCAGCGCACCGTCCTGGAGCGCCGGATCGAGCGGGTGGAAACCCCCTACGGCCTGGTGGACATCAAGGTGGCCTATCACCATGGCCGCCTTGTCAACGCCCAGCCGGAGTTCCGCGACTGCGTGGCCCGCGCCCAAGCGTTTCGCGTGCCGGTTCAGACGGTGTGGCTGGCGGCCCAAGCGGCCTGGCAAAAGCGGTTGCAAGGGGATCCCAACTGAAAACAGAAGCTTTGGGCAAAAGTAGGCTCCCGCGCAGGAGCTGGACATAATCCCTACCAGCACTGGCTCAGCATGGGCAGCGGGGCTCTTCCTTAGAGGCGAAGGGATTTGCTCCTGGTGGACCAAGAAGGGATCCCTGGCCTGTTAGCCTGGAAGATGTTGTTGCCGACAACTGCCACATGGAATCCCAGACCTATCAATTTAACTTTGACCGCAAACTTTGGGACCGCTTTATTAGCGTAGCCCAGCCCTATTTTTACCCGCGGGTGCGCTATGGGGGCTGGATTTTCTTTGGCTTGTTAACAGCATCCATGGTGTTTGTGGTTGCCCTGATGTTTTTTGTCGAGATTGGGGTAACCCTGGCTGGGCAGGCTCTTTTTCCAGAGTTCTTCCGAACTTTAGCAGCAGGACTGGTCGAGCAAACGGAGAGAAACCTAGCCTCGCCAGTACTGGGGGTGGCAGCAGCCAGCTTAGTCCTAAGCAGTCTGGCGTTTGTGGTGGTGTGGAGGCAGATTCATCGGCGCTGGTTGCAGTGGGTGCTCCTTACCTTTTTGCTGTTTCTATCTCTAACGGTAAACCGACTAAACGTAATGATTAGCTTTATCTTTCGGTTTATCGATACCGCCCTACAACAAAAAGAAGAGAGTACCTTCTGGCAGTTTTTAATCATCTACGGGGTGCTAATCATCTCGGCCATTCCCATTTTGGTTATTTACCGATATACGCGGCTGAAGCTGGGGCTGTTTTGGCGGGAATGGCTGACCGACCACTTTCTGGATCGCTACTTTGATCGCCGGGCCTACTACGAGCTGGATTCCAACGCCGCCAACACCGAAATCGACAACCCCGACCAGCGCATCTCCGAAGACGTTCGCTCCTTTACCGGCACTACCCTTTCTTTTTTGCTGGATATTCTCGACTCGATCCTCACCCTCTACGCCTTTACCGGCATCCTCTACAGCATCTCCCGCCCCTTGGCGGTGGGATTGGTTGTCTATGCTGCCATTGGCACCGCCATTGCCATTGTGGCTGGACGCAAGCTAATTAAAATTAACTTCGATCAACTGCGCTACGAGGCTGACTTTCGCTACAGCCTAGTCCACGTGCGGGACAACGCTGAGTCCATCGCCTTTTACCAGGGAGAAGACCTAGAGCTGAGGCAGATCTTGAATCGCTTTGCTGCTGCCCTGCGCAACTTTGACTTGTTAATCATTTGGCAGGCTGTTATTGACATTTTTCAGTATGCCTATAACTACTTCACGCGCATTGTGCCCTATGTAATTGTGGCCCCCCTTTACTTTAGCGGCGTACGGGATTTTGGCACCATTACCCAGGCCACCATTGCTTTCAGCCAGGTGCTGAGTGCCCTTTCAATCGTGGCCAACCAGATCCAGAGCATCTCCAGCTTTGCCGCCGGGATCAACCGTCTAGGGTCCTTTTACGAAGCGTTGGAGAATCCGGCCCTGCGCCACACCCACACTCGGGAGAGCACCATCCAAACTCGCATTGCTCCCCACCTGGCGCTGCAGCACGTTACTTTGCTAACACCAAACTCGGAACAAACCCTGGTGCGGGATCTGTCTCTGAGTTTAGAGGCAGGCCAACGGCTGCTCATTGTAGGAGCCAGCGGCAGCGGCAAGAGCTCCCTCCTGCGGGCCATTGCCGGCCTGTGGAACAACGGCCAGGGATCCATTGCCCGCCCCGATACCACCGAGATGCTCTTCCTGCCGCAAAAGCCCTACATGCTGCTGGGATCCCTGCGGGATCAACTCCTCTATCCAGGTCGTCGCCGAGATCTAACCGACGAGGAGCTCTTGCAAATCTTGGCTCGGGTTAATCTAGCCGACTTGCCGGAGCGGGTGGGCGGCTTTGACGTGGAGAAAGATTGGGCCAGCACCCTCTCCTTGGGCGAACAGCAGCGCCTGGCCTTTGCCCGCATTTTAATTACACGGCCTCGCTACGCCATTTTGGATGAGGCCACCAGCGCTCTAGATGTAGCCAACGAAAAGCTGCTCTACCGGCAACTGCAACACCTCAACACCACCTACGTCAGCGTCGGCCACCGCCCCACTCTCCTGGCCTACCACGACCTGGTCTTGGAGCTACAGGGCAACTCTGCCTGGAAACTCTGGTCGGCGGCAGAATACGGCGCCCGCCTGGCCCTGGCCGGCTAGAGGCTCTCAATCTGCGGTGGTATCCTGCCCTCACCCCCGTCCCCTCTCCTGGAGTGACGACCCAAGCGCTCCGCGCCGCTAGCGCGAACACCCCCAGCCCCTCTCCCAGAGGGAGAGGGGGGTAGGCTGTTCTAACCCCAACCCACAGAACTAGACACGGCCCAGGGGAGATGCTACCCTGTTTCACAGGTATTCCGACCGGATTACTGGAGAATCGGATGAGCTCCCTTGTCGGCTCTGCGGCCAAGCGCTCCAAGGTGGAGCAGATCAAGGCAGATAGCCATTTCCTGCGGGATCCCTTGCAGCAGGAGCTGGCCCAAGACACCACCCACTTTAGCGAGGCGGCGGCGCAAGTGCTCAAGTTTCATGGCGCCTACCAGCAGGACGACCGGGATCTGCGGCAGCAGCGGAAGCAGGAGGGACGGGAGCGGGCCTACCAGATGATGTTGCGCACCCGCATTCCGGGGGGGCATGTGCCGCCGCAGCTTTACTTGACCCTGGATCGGCTGGCCGAGGAGTACGGCAACGGCACCCTGCGGGCCACCACCCGGCAGACCTTTCAACTCCACGGGATCCTAAAGAAAAATCTCAAGGCCACCATTGCCAGCATCATCCGGCAGATGGGATCCACCCTGGCCGCCTGTGGCGATGTTAACCGCAACGTCATGGCGCCGGCTGCCCCCTACAAAAACCGGCCTGCCTACCGCTACGCCCAGGAGTACGCCCGCAAGCTGGCGGATCTCCTGGCTCCAAAGACTTCTGCCTACTACGAGCTGTGGGTGGATGGAGAGCCGGTTCCCATCCCGCCGGTGGATCCGGAAGTCCAGGAAGCCGAGCAGTTTGTGGGCAACGGCGTGAGGCTGGAGGGGCCGGAACCTCTCTATGGCCCGGTCTATCTGCCCCGCAAGTTTAAGACGGCCATCGCCGTAGCCGGGGAGAACACCGTCGATGTGTACTCCCAAGACCTGGGTTTGATCGTCCTCACCGACCGCAAGGGCAACCTCAAGGGCTTCAACATCGTGGTGGGCGGCGGCATGGGGCGCACCCACGGCAAGGAGGAGACCCAACCCCTTTTGGCCCAGAAACTCTGCTTTGCCCCGCCGGAAGCGGTGTACCGGGTTTGCCAGGCGGTTTTGGCGGTGCAGCGGGATCACGGCAACCGCTACGACCGCAAGCAGGCACGGCTGAAGTATCTGGTGCGCGACTGGGGGATCCGCAAGTTTCGCCGCGTGGTCGAGCAGTACCTGGGGGAGAAGCTACTGCCCTTCCGGCGCATGCCCAAGTTTGTCCCCAACAGCGACGACTACCTGGGCTGGCACGAGCAAGGGGATGGCCGTTGGTTTTTGGGCCTCTCGATTGAAAATGGCCGCATCCAAGATACGCCGGAGCGGCAGCTGAAAACGGCCCTGCGCAAGATTGTAGAGGAATTTTCCCTCCACCTGCGGCTAACCCCTACGCAGGACGTGATCTTCATTGACATCGAGGAGAGTCAGCGAGAGGCCATCAACCAGATCCTCAAGTCCCACGGGGTGCTTTCCAAAGAGGAGATCCCGGAGCTGGTGCGGCTCTCCATGGCCTGTCCGGCGCTTCCCACCTGCGGCTTGGCCATTACCGAGTCGGAGCGAGCCCTGCCCACCCTGATTCGCCAGTTGGATCAGCTCTTGCAGGAGCTGGGGCTGCAGGATTCGCCCTTTTTGGTGCGCATGACCGGCTGCCCCAATGGCTGTGCCCGACCTTACTTGGCAGAGCTCGGCTTGGTGGGATCCGCCCCCGATGGCTACTACCAGATCTGGCTGGGGGCCAGCCCGCAAGGGGATCGCCTGGCCCAGCCGTTTCAGGATCGGGTGCACATTAGCCAGATCGTGCCCCTGATGAGAATTCTTCTGCAGCTCTACAAGCAGGAGCGCCACCCCCAAGAGCGCTTCGGCGACTACTGCTACCGGGTGGGGATCCCCTACCTACAGGCCCAGGTGCAGCAGCTCCAGCAGGTTCAAAGTTAAGGGGGCTGCCGGCGAGGTTCTAGCACCATCCCTGTGCCGCTGGCCTGGCCAGTAGGCTGCTGTGCTTTCAAGGGGGCCGATGATAGAGTACAGAGAGATTGGTGGAGCCCCTTCATGCCTCAGTCCAAACCTGACAAATCGCCCCTCCGCAAATTCCTGGAAGCCCTGATGCTGGTGTTTGGCGCAGTCGTGTTCCTGGGCTTCTCCTTTGGCCCGATACTGCAGGCACTGGGGCCTTCTGACTCGGCAGACACCGCCAATTTGGTTACCGAGCAACTGCGGGCCCAGGCGGACGGCTACCGGGCCGTGCTGGAACGGGAGCCGGATAACCCCATTGCCCTGCGGGGGTTAATTGACACGCAACTGCAGCTCAACGAGCCGCAAGGGGCCATTGAGCCGCTGAAGAAGCTGGTGGAACTGGAGCCGGAAAATCGGCAACTGCGAGCTTTTTTGGCTCAGATTCAGCGGGAGACAGGAGATCTAGAAGGGGCATTAGGACAGCTCCAGATCCTTCACAAAAAGGATCCCAAAGATAGCCAAGTTCTGCAGGAGCTGGCCGATGTTCAACTGGCTCTGGGCCGCACTTCTGAAGCCATTGACCTGCTGGAGAACTACCTGAAAGAAGTACCGGAAGATAACGATGTCCGCCTGCGCTTGGCCTTTATCTACGCCCGCAACAACCAGACGGGAAAAGCGGTGGCCCTTTATGATGAGATGATAGCGGCGGATCCCAGTGATTTTGCGCCCCTGTTGGGCAAAGCCATTGCTCTTAGCTCCGCTACCGACGAAAGCCTCCGGGCACAAGCCCCTGATCTGTTTGAGCAAGCGGCCCGCCTGGCCCCGCCCAAGGTGCGGGAGGAAATCCGGCAACAGGCAAAGCTCTATGCCCAAAGAAACCAGCCCCAGGCCGTTGAGAACCAGGAGACTAGCCCCTAGGAGTTTTGATTTGAGGAGGCGGTAAGCTCTCCCCTTTAGGACTCAGAGACCTCCTTGAGGGCCGCTTCCACCGACGGATAAATCTCAAAAAGAGAATCCAGACGGGTAACCTTGAGAACCAGCTTGGCTTGTTCTCCTAAGCCGCAGAGCTTGAGATGACAGCCAGCGGCAGAGCAGAGGCGTCTTGCCCACACCAAAGCCGACACCCCCCTGCTGTTGATCAGCGTAACCTGGCTTAGATCCAGTAAGAGGTGTTTGGGTTTCTCGGCAAGAATTTGGCCCAGCTCTTTCCGCACCAAAGCGGGATCCAGCTTTTCTGCCGGAAGCCTGACCAGGGTAACAAGGGATCCCCCAGGGCTGAGCTGAGTGGAAACATCCACAAAGGGCTGGAAAGGTGAGGGTCAGCGAAGGAGCCACACTGATTCTGAACCGAAGCCGCTGGGTTGGGTTCCACCGGGCAACTTTTGTTTGATGTTGAAAAGTAGGTTGAGATGGATACACATGGGATCCCGGATTGGATCGGCGATGCGGCTGCCCTGGGTTTGCTGGCCCTGCAGATGCCAATGGCAGCGGTGTTGCTGGCCCGGCTGCTGCCCGCTGTGTGGCGCCCTTCCCCTCTGCCCCCTGGCCAAGCGGGGATCCCTTTCCCGCCGGGCCTGGTCAGCGTCCTGCTGCCCACCCTCAACGAAGCCAAGCGCCTGGATCCCTGCCTGGAAGGGCTGCACCGCCAGGGAGCGGTTGTGCGCGAGGTACTGGTGGTGGATAGCCACTCCCAGGATGGCACCCGCGAGAAAGTGCTGCAGATGGCCGAGCGGGATCCCCGCTTTCGCCTCTTGACCGACGATCCCCTGCCCAGTGGCTGGGTAGGTCGTCCCTGGGCGTTGCACTATGGATTTCTCCAATCGGATCCCGCCTCTGAGTGGATCCTGGGTATTGATGCCGATACCCGCCCCCAGCCAGGCCTGGTAGAGCGCTTGCTGGAAACTGCCCAAGCCAACCAGCTGGATCTCATCACCCTGGCGCCGCAGTTTATCTTGGAGCACTGGGGAGAAGCTTGGCTGCAGCCAGCTCTTTTGGTAACCCTGATCTACCGCTATGGGGCGGTAGGGGACACGGCTGCTCTGCCGGAGCGGACGATGGCCAATGGGCAATGCATGTTGGTGCGCCGCTCGGTGCTGGAAGCCATGAATGGCTACACGCTGGCGCGAGCTTCCTTTTGCGACGACGTCACCCTGGTGCGGCAGATCGCGGCAGCCGGCTTTAAAGTAGCTTTTTGCGACGGTCGGCACCTGCTCAAGGTGCGCATGTACACGTCTTTGGCCGAAACCTGGCGGGAGTGGGGCCGCTCCCTGGATTTAAAAGATGCCACCCCCAAAGCTCAACTGTGGGGGGATATCGCCCTACTGGTGCTTACCCAAGGGATCCCGGTCTTGGCAGTTGGGGGGCTGGGGCTCAAGGCCGGGATGGGGTTGCCTTTTTCCCTAACAGAGCAGGTTCTGTTGGGGCTAAACTTAGGCCTACTCGCCCTGCGCTTGGGCGTGCTGGTAGGCATTCGCGGCTCCTACCAGGATCCCCCGTGGACATTCTGGGCTTCGCCCCTGGCGGATCCCTTGGCTGTCCTGCGGGTGATCTTGTCAGCCCTCAGTCGCCCCCGCTCTTGGCGCGGGCGCACCTACTAGTCTGTTGCCTCAGGAGCGACGCCGAAGCGCAGCGGAGCAGCAGCAGGGGCAGGCGCCTGTTGGGTGGCATTCAAATAAGGCAACCCCTGCTCCAGTAAGCATAGCTGCACCGTTCTTTCAACAGGGTAGTTTGTGATCACTAGCTCCGTGATTTTTCCTCGCTTTGCCCCCTTGCAGTTGATAGCCCGGTTTGCTTGAACCTCATCAACAGCAAAGAAGGGCATAGCGTACAAAGAGCGAATGATTGCAGTATCAGAATTAGAAAGCGTGATGTACACGTTATTCTTGCTCAAGTCAATGCAAATATCTCGTAGTCGCTCTTGATCCTTTAAGGTGAAGCCGTTGGCATGATAGGAAGTAAAGTTTGATGTTTGCGAGACAGGAACATAAGGTGGGTCGAAATACACCCAGTCGCCCGGCTTGGCTCTCTTGATAACTGTCTCAAATGGCACGCACAAAATTTCAGCATGTTGTAGAGCAAGGGACGCAGCTAAAAGATTGTCTTTGTCCAGATACTTTGGAGCTTTATATCGTCCAAAAGGAACATTAAACTTTCCCTGCCGATTGACCCGATACAAACCATTGTAGCCTGTCTTGTTTAGGTAAATCATGCGTGCTGCTCTTTCTGCAAGACTCATTGACCAAGGATCTTTCTCTCGAATCTGGTAATAAAAACTTTTATCGTATGGAAATTCAGAAAGCAGTTGAATAACTTCCCAAACATGATCGCGAATGGCTAGGTAAGTATCTATCAACTCGGCGTTGATATCAGAAAGAATCGCTTGTTTAATCTTGCGTTCTCTGTACAGGCGAAAGAAAAGTGCACCACTCCCAACAAAAGGCTCGTGGTAAGTGTTGAAATAGAGGGGCATCCGCTCCAATAGGGCGTCTGTCAGTTGTGTCTTGCCGCCAGCCCATTTTAGAAAGGGTCGCGGAAGAAGCAAATCGCTCATGTTACAATCCAAAATACAAACGTAGCCAATCTTCTAAATCGCTAAACCAAACCACCTTCCCTGTAGACATCAGGTATCCTTGCATGTTTTTTGAGAACCCTTCGCCATCAATCACCACGATCCCTGGAATAGGCCAGTGCTCCATATCTTGAATGGTTGCAGGGATCTTCTCTTCTGCTGTACCTAACGTCGCCTGAAACTTGCACTCTACTCCTAGTCGCTTGCCGCTTTCCTCATCGCTAATGACCACATCAATATAGCGCTGTTGCCCCCACAGCCTTCGTCCTGCTTTGACTCTTGCTTGTGTCTTCAATCCAAGAGATTGTGCTAGAGCAACAACTCGCTGCTCCAATTTGTCACCACTTTTAGGTGCTGTTCCTTTTCCTGGCATTGGGAAAACTCCTCACAGACAATGGGTTTCGTTTGGTTTTACCACCCATGCGCTCCCACATCGCCACCCAACCCCCGCACCAGAAGCAAACTCCCGTCGGCAGTCCACCACTGCAACCAGTTGGCCTGGGTCTTGACTTTTTGTCCGCGCCACACCCCCAGGAACAAGCCAATCTCCAGGATCTCACCCTGGGCACGTACAGCCACTTGGGGGCTTTTACCACCACCTTGCTGCCCAGGCCAAAGTTGGAGGCGATCAAAGGCTGGGGGGAGTGAGCTGAGCCAGTTCCAAAGCCTCGCGCCCGGCAGTTTTTCCCATGCAATTGGGGGTAGAGACGACATGGCCCACAGGGATGCTCTTTGAATAACTCAAAGCCCTCTCTGGGATCAACCGCAGGCAATTCTACAGGACTGGCGTAGGCTTTGAGTAACCTCAACTGCCAACCCCTAGGGCTGAGGTATGCTGGTGGGCAGTGAGCAAGTTTCCCGCCTCTTCCTTTGAGGAGAGAATATGCCAGAACCGGAATCCTCCTCTGCGCACATTTTGGTGATCGAAGATGAGACTAAACTGGCCCGCTTCCTGGAAACTGAGCTGACCTACGAGGGATATCGGGTTAGTGTGGTCAGCGATGGCACGGCGGGGCTGGCGGCAGCTTGTGATCAGAAGCCTGACCTAGTGCTGCTGGACTGGATGTTGCCCGGGATCTCGGGGCTGGAAGTTTGTCGGCAGTTGCGCCTGACGGGCAACCGCATGCCGGTGGTGCTGATGACTGCTAGCGACGAGGTGGCGGATCGAGCGGCAGGACTGGAGGCCGGGGCGGATGATTACGTGGTCAAACCCTTTAGCCTGCAGGAGTTGCTGGGGCGGATACGGATCTATTTGCAGCACCCCAAGGGATCGCCTAATGGCCAGTTAGTCTTCATGGATCTAACCCTGGATCCCGTGACACGGGAGGTGAGGCGGGGGGAGCGACAGGTGGAGCTGACGGCTAAAGAGTACGAGCTGCTGCGCTACCTCATGGAACATCCTCGCCAGGTGCTCAGCCGCCAACAGATTTTGGAGCATGTGTGGGGACATAACTTTACAGGGGACTCCAACATCATCGAGGTTTATATTCGCTACTTGCGTCTCAAGATTGAAGCTCCAGGGGAGAAGCGCCTCATCCAGACGGTGCGCGGGGTAGGCTATGTGTTGCGGGACTAAATCGTCTGGGCATCCGGAGGAGCAAGATGGGGGAGAATGGATCCCTACTGGAGGGGACAACGGCTGCTCAAGGTTACGGAAAGGAACCCAGACAGGACTTTGTCCCACTGGCGCAATAGGGTCTTCTGATGGAAGCCGGCTGCTGGAACTGAATTGGGGATTTTGGGGTGCAGAGCATGCTGGGTCTTACCTTCAGCTCGCCGGGAGAATTTGTCTTTCGCTTTCCCCCCGAAACTCCATTGCTGGGCGGTCTGGGGCTGCGCTGGTACGGCCTGCTGATGGCCATTGCCGTGTTGGTCGGCCTGCTCCTGACCAAAGCCCTAGCAGAGGCTCGCCATCTGGAGAAAGAGCCTGGCAAGGCCAGCGAACGGGTCGAGATCCTGGCCCTGTGGCTGGTGGTGTCCGGGTTTCTGGGCGCCCGCCTCTACTACGTCCTCACCCACTGGTCAGAGTTCCAAGACAGCCCCCTCTCGGCCTTCGCCATCTGGCGGGGAGGCATCGTCATCCACGGTGGGATCTTGGCTGGCGCTCTGGCCCTCTACCTCTATTGCCGCGCCACCGGGATCAACGGCTGGAAGTACGCCGATGTGATCACACCGGGGTTAATCTTGGGCCAAGCCATTGGGCGCTGGGGCAATTTTTTTAACTCCGAGGCCTACGGTGCCCCTATTCCCCCCGACAGCAGGTGGCCCTTGCGGGTATACATCCCCCCCCAAGCCCGCGAGCCGGAGTACAGCCAGTTTGAGTTTTTTCACCCCATCTTTTTCTACGAGAGCGTCCTCAACCTGGTTCTGTTTGCCCTCTTGATGGGGATGTTCTGGCGCTTCCCCAAACTCAAAGATGGCACCTGGGTTTGGACCTATGTTGTCGGCTACAGCCTAATTCGCATCCCTTATGAAATCTTGCGCGTCTCGGCGGTGGCCTATCTGCCGGGAACCTCCATCAAGGCTGCCTATGTGGCCAGCGCCATAGGCCTAGTGCTTGGGATCGGCATGCTGATCTACATGTACCGGCTGCGCTTCGATCCCGACTTGGAACAATTGGCGGCTTGGCTGGCCCAACAGGCGGGGCTGGAGCTGGAAACAGCCGCAGAGCTTGTGCAGCGGGCTTGGGCCATCCAGCAAAAGCACCGCCGCGCCGACTTGCTGGATCGCGTTACTCTGGCCATGCCCCACTTTCCAAGCACTCTTGCTCCCCATCTCTCTTTGGGCCAACGGGAGCTGCTGATGCGGCAACTGTTCTGCCGTCTGGAAGGCCGGGATCTTCCCCAGGCAGGTTAGCGCTAAGGCTATTGGGCTGGATGAGAGTACCTAAACCAGACTTTGCAACCAGGCTTCCAGGGCGCGGATGGGGGCTGGATCCCGGTAGACACGCTCCTGGCGGGCTTTTACCTGCTGGCCCATCTGTTCCCGCCAGCGGTCATCCAGGCCCAGGCGCACAGCAATCCGGACATACTCCTCTAGGTTAGAGGCAATGGTGGCGTGGATCCCCATCTGCTGCAGGATGGCGTAGGTGTGGCGACCCCGCATCAAGGATCCCGGCAGGGTAACGATGGGCAGCCCGTGGGGCAAGGCTTCCAGGGTGGTGTTGCCGCCAGACCAGTCAATGCTGTCCAGGTAAACATCTCCCAGGGCGTTGTAGGCGGCGTACTCGGCGGGGGAGAGTTCTGGCAGCAGCAGCACATAGTCTTCCGCGGCCAGGCCGTAGGCGTGGAAGGCTCGCTGTAGCCGTTGCCAGAAGCGCTGGCGGATCCCTTGGGAGAGGCGGCCCCGCAAAAACAGGAATTGACACCGCCCCACTTCCCGAGCAATGCGGGGGAAGACCTCGTCGTACTGGGGCAGGTACTTAAACAGAGATTGGGCGCAGAGGTAGAGCACCCTATCGGGATCCACACCCCACGCTTGCCAGTCCACAGGGGCGGGGTCAACGTCCAGAGGGATGTAGTAGGTGCCGATGCCAGGCAGAAGCAGGAGCTGCTCGGTGTAGTGGTCGGCCCCATCCGGCGGCTCCATTAGTTCGCTACTGATGAAAACGTCCAGCGTCGGCAGGCCAGAGGTTTGCGGATGTCCCCAGGCCATGGCCTGCACAGGGGCCAAACGCAAGGCGGCCAACTGGGCGCAGACCGGGTCAATGCCCACTTCCGGGTAGAGGAGCACGTCCAGTTGGGCCGCTCGAATCGCCGCCTGCCACTCCGCCAAGCTGCGGGATCCGGCTATAAACTGCTCAAAACGCGGTGGCAGGGAGCGCGTAATCTCGTCTTGGACGACCGAGGTGTGGAAGCCGTAGAGGGCTACTTGGGAGCGATCCAAAGCTTCTACCCAGCCATGGGTCAGGATCTTCCAAACAGAGTGATCCCGGAACAGGCCAGAGACGATGCCCACCCGCAGCCGCCCAGGACGGCGCCGCAGGAGAAGGGGGGGCTGCGGGTAGCGAGCCGCCATCACCTCCCCTACCAGGGATCCGTACAGGTGCTGCAGCTCGCGGTCGTTCTGGCCCTGGTAGGGCAAAAAGAAGGGTTGGACGGAGCCAACACCAGCAGCTGCCCGCTCTAGGGTTTTGGGATCCCGCGGCAGTTGCTCCCAGCGGGCCTTCACCTGCTGCAGAGCTTGGCGGTAGCGCTCCCGGGCAACTGGGATCTGCTCAGAGGTGTCGTAGAGCAGGGGCAACTGGCTGACACACCAGCCCAGGGCCGCTGCCAAATCGGCAGGATCAGTTTGCCAGAGGCGGTAGAACAGCCCTGCCGCTTCCTCCTCCCGGCCACAATCGCGCAACAGGATGGCCAGCGTATAGGCGGCATCGGCAAAGTCTGGCTGCAACTCCAGAGCCTGCTTCAGCGGCACCAGGGCCGCTTCCAACTCCCCCTGCTGCCGCAGCACCAGTCCTAACTGGTACAGGACTTCCGGATCCGGCCCCCCTTGCTGCAGAGCCTGCTGGAGGTGGGCTTTTGCCTCCCCCAGGTAACCTGCCTGCTTAAGAGCAATCGCCAGATTATAGTGGGCGTCGGGAAAGTACGGCTGCTGCGCCAACGCCTGCTGCATCAGGGCAATGGCCTCCTCCAGGGATCCCTGCTGCTGCCGACAGACCCCCAAAAGGTGCAGCGCCTCCGGGTGGGTGGGCCGGGCCTGCAACACCTGTTGATAGAGGGAGCTGGCCTCCTGCAGTTGCCCCCTCTGGTGATGGTGGAGAGCCTGAAGCAGCAGGCGCTGTAGATGCTTCTCTCTGTTGTCTCGGCTGGGGCCAAAGCCCTTTCCCGGCGGCGACATCGAGCTTCCCAGACTTTAGCCGTTGGGGAGGTTGAGGAAGCCCGCCAAGGCTGGGGCAATGGGCAGCAGGGTCATCACCATCAAAAAGAGAGCTAGCAGCGCCAAGGCATCCCGCTGGCCGTCGGTTTCGGTAATCTCATCCTGCGGGGGACGCTCCGGCTCGCGGGCAATAAAGAGAATCAGCAGCGCCCAGTAGAGGGCCAAAACGTTACTAATGGCTGCCACTGCCAGAGCAATCAGGGTGATGACCGTAGCACGTGCCGCCGTCTTCCGCCCGTACACCGCCTGCACGATCCGCCCGCCGTCCAACTGGCCCGCCGGCAGCAGGCTCAAGGCGGTGATGGCCAGGCCAATCCAGCCTACGGCCACGAAGGGGTGAATGGGCACCAGCTCCGCCTGCAACTGGGATCCCAGCACCAGCCGCGCCAGCGTGCCCACCAGGATGGAGCTGCGGAAGATCTCCGTGGGCACGTATAGGCCACTGGAGCCAGACAACTTCAAGCCAACCAGCAGCACCACTAGGGAAAGAAGACCCCCCGCCGCCGGGCCGGCAAAGGCAATGTCAAACAGGGCCTTGCGGTTGGGCACCGGCGACTGGATGCGGTTTAGGGATCCCAGCGTGCCAATCCCCAAGCTGGGAATCACAAAAGCCGGGCTGAGGCGCACGCCGTACTTGCCGGCCATCCAGCGGTGGCCGGTCTCGTGCACCAGCAAAATGGCGAAGATCCCCGCCGCCACTGGCAGGGCCTCCACCCAGCGCCCTGGCGCCTCCAACAGCCGGAAGCCCAGCAGGTTGGCCCCCACCTCCAAAGTGGCCAGAAAGCTCGCTAGCATTAGGCCTGCAGCCAGGATCTTTGCCCCTGTCGAAGTGCGGTAGTTAACAATCTCGTCTGGCAGAACCACCACCGCTGGCTTTTCCGAGGCATCCTCAACCAAAAACAGTTGGTAGCGGCCGCCCACTCGTTCCTTCAGCCTTTCCAAAAGCAGGGGCACCACTACCTCTGCGTCCCGGCGGAGGTTGCCCTTGAAGATTGCCCCCTCCCCATAGGGAATAGTCTCGGTGACAAAGAAGGTGTCCAGACTGAAGATGGATTGAATGGCCTGCAAATCTTCCGCAGAGATGCCCCGCAACACCACTGCTGGCCGTTCCCCAGGCGCCTCCCCCTCAGCTGCCGAAGAGGCTTCCTGCCGCTCCCCTAACTGGGCCAACTGCTGCCGCCGCGCCTGCAGCTCCTGCTGGGCCAACTGGCGGGTTTTGCGCCCCACGGCAATGTAGAGCCCCGTGAACACCAGCAAGAGCAGGAGGAAGCCGGCAAAGTTGAGGTAAACCCCAAACAGCAAGAGCCCTAGGAAGACCACCCAGGGCAAAAGAAGCAGGGATCCCTGGAACCACACCCAGACAGCCAGGGATCCCCGCTGGCGGGCTCGCCAGAACCCCCACCCCAAAAAGGCCAGCGTTCCCAGCAAAAAGAGGGGCGTAATCTCGGCGGCGATGTTCATGGCTGACCTACGAGGCTTATCGATACTGAGCTGGGATCAAGAGCCGCTCAAGCAGAAACATCCGCTTCTTCAAAACGAGGCTCCGGCTGCTCCCACAAGTAAAAGCCAGCTTTGCGCGGTTTGAGCAGAAACAGCCGCAGGAACTGGTAGGCGTTGTTGAGGTAAAGGGGCAGCTTGCGCAGGCCCTTGAAGGGGCCAGAACCGCGGGCAATTTCCCTCAACTTGGCGTTGTTGGCCACGCACTTCTGCAGCCGGCGCACAAACTCAGGGTTCTCCACATCCAGCACCACCGGGAAGACCTTGGCCGCCTCGCGGTTGGTCTTGTAGATCACCTCCATATCGTAGGTATGGGGATCCAGGCCGATGAGGCGGTAGAAGTCCGGGCGCTCGCCCACGTCATTGAGGTACATGGTGGCAAATACCGACAGCAGGAAGAAGCGGCACCACAGCTCCGCTACCCATCCCTTGAGCAGCCGCGGCTGGCTCAGGAGCATGAGAGCAAAGAAATCGCCGTGGCGGTTCTCGTCCTGGCACCAGTTCTTGAAGAAATTGAAGATGGGGTAGATGCGGTTTTCGGGATGAGCTTCGAGGTGGCGGTAGATGAGGATGTAGCGCCAGTAGCCGATCTTCTCCGAGAGATAGGTGGCGTAGAAGATAAAGCGGGGCGCAAAGTAGGTGTAGGACTTGTGCTTGGTCAAAAAGCCCAGGTCAAAGGCCATGTTGAAGTCGCCCATAGCCCGGTTGAGGAAGCCGGCGTGGCGGGCTTCATCCCGGCTCATTAGGGCAAAGCACTCGGCCAAGATGGGGTTGGTCTTTTTCAGCCGGCGGGATAGCTCCTTGTAGAGGAGAAAGCCAGAGAACTCCGCTGTGCAGGAGCGCTCCAAAAACTCCACAAACAGCCGCCGCGCTTCCGGATCAAGCCGGCTTTCCCAATCTTGGTTGAACTCCTCACCGCGGACAAAGTGGTGGCGGTTGTAGTCGGCGCGAAACTCCTCTAGGAGGGCTCGAAAGTCAGCCTCTCGATCGCCCAGCCCCATCTTGCCGATGGCCTCGAAGTCAGTAGTGTAAAAGCGGGGTGTTAGGAGGGTCTCTTTGGGCACTCGCGCCTGGGTTCGGGCAGCTTGCAACGTGGAAGTCATAGGGGTTGCAGGATAAAAGGCCTGTATACTCCTGTATACTCTCGCAGTTTACCAGCCCCTTTGGCCGTCGGGGGGATAAGAAGTGTTACCGACCGGCCCTGCGATCCCCTACAACTGCACTGTTGCCGGCTGGGATCGCGTGGGATCCGTCAGCTCGCTGCCTTCTTCGGAAGGGGGAACCACCTGCCAGAACAGGGGCAGGTAGGACTCCCAGTTCTTAAGGATACGCTCGGCCTTGGGGGAATGGGTGCGGCGGTAGTGCTCCTGGATCAGGCCCTTCAGTTGCGCTTCCGCGGCTGCCGTTTGCACCCGCTGGATGCGCACAATCTCGCCGTTGACCTTGGCGGGGAAGTTGCCCTCTTCATCCAATACGTAGGCTAGGCCGCCGGTCATGCCCGCCCCCAGGTTGCGGCCCACCCGCCCTAGCACCACCACCACGCCGCCGGTCATGTACTCACAGCAGTGGTCGCCGGATCCCTCGATGACCGCCTGGGCACCGGAGTTACGCACGGCAAAGCGCTCTCCCGCCTGGCCGTTGGCAAACAGGGATCCACCGGTGGCTCCGTACAGACAAGTATTGCCTAGGATCACGTTTTCTGCTGGATCCCGGGGGGCTTCTGGGGGGGCAAGGATGACGATCTCACCGCCGCACATACTCTTGCCCACGTAGTCGTTAGCTTCCCCCGTCAGGGTCAGGCGCATGCCCGCCAGGGTAAAAGCCCCGAAGCTCTGACCGGCTGTGCCCACAAAGCGCAGATCCAGCAGCCCCCCTTGCTGGGCAAAGCCTGCATCCCCATACAGCCGAGCCAGGGTGCCAGCAATGCGCCCGCCCACACAGCGATCCGTGTTGGCAATGGGAAGCTCAAGCATGGCCGTGCCGCAGGTCTCAATAGCCTTTTGCACCTCAGGCCGAGCCAGGATGGCGTCGTCCAGCACTGGGCCGTTGCTGTGCACCGGCTCGTGCTCTAGCCACTCTGGCCGCTGGTGGGGAGCAAAGCCCGGGGGAGTTCGCAGGAGACACTCCAAATTCAAGGACTGGGTTTTCTCCAAAACCACACCAGCGCGGGGGCAGAGCAGATCCACCCGCCCAATCACCTCCTCCAAAGAGCGGTAGCCCAGTTGAGCCAAGATTTGGCGCACCTCCTCAGCCAGGAAGGTAAAGAAAGTAACCACCTGGTCAGGAGTGCCGGGGAAGCGCCTGCGCAGCTCCTCTTTCTGGCTGGTCACCCCTACCGGGCAGTTGTTGGTGTGGCACACCCGCGCCATGATGCACCCCTCAGCAATCATGGCTACTGTCCCGAAGCCGAACTCCTCCGCCCCCAGCATGGCCGCCATCACCACCTCCCAGCCGGTGCGGATGCCGCCATCCACCCGTAGGATTACCCGCTGCCGCAGGCCGTTCTCCAGCAGGGCGTGATGCACCTCCACCAAGCCCAGCTCCCAGGGCGCCCCTGCGTGTTTGATGGAGCTCAAAGGAGAAGCCCCTGTGCCTCCCTCGTGGCCAGAGATCTGGATGATGTCGGCATTGGCTTTGGCTACCCCTGCCGCCACCGTGCCAATGCCCACCTCCGCCACCAGCTTTACCGACACCTGCGCCTGCGGGTTGACCTGGTGCAGGTCAAAGATTAACTGCGCCAGGTCCTCAATGGAGTAGATGTCGTGGTGGGGCGGCGGCGAGATCAGGGTCACCCCTGGCTTAGAGCGGCGCAGCTTGGCGATGTAGGGGCTGACCTTTTTGCCCGGCAGTTGTCCGCCTTCGCCTGGCTTGGCCCCCTGGGCAATTTTGATCTCAATTTGCTGCGCGTTAAGCAGGTACTCTGGCGTCACGCCAAAGCGGCCCGAAGCCACCTGCTTCACCGCCGAGCTGGCATTGTCCCCCATGCGCAGGCCCTTCAGGTGGGGGAAGCGCGCCGACGTGCCCTCCGGGGTGACGTCGGTGATGGGGATGTAGCGCTCTGGATCTTCTCCACCTTCGCCGGAGTTGGACTTGCCACCGATGCGGTTCATGGCAATGGCTAGGGTCTCGTGGGCTTCGCGGCTGAGGGCCCCTAGCGACATCCCCCCCGTGGTAAAACGTTTGAAGATGGCTGTAGCGGGCTCTACCTCTTCTAGGGGAATGGGATCGCGGTCGCTGCGAAAGTCCAGCAGATCCCGTAGAGCAGTGGGGGGGCGGTTGCGCAAATAGGTCCGGTAGATCTCGTAGTGCTCGGGCTGCCCTGAAGCAATGGCCTTGTGCAGCAGTTTGGCCATTTCTGGGCTGTTGATGTGGTACTCGCCCTTGGGCCGCGCTTGGATAAAGCCAAAGTTCTCCAATTTTTTGGCAGTGAGCTCTGGGAAGGCTCGCCGGTGATTGGCCATACCCTCGCGGGCCAGTTCCGCCAGGGTCATCCCCCCCACCCGCGACACCGTGCCGCGGAAGGCCAGGTCAATCACCTCTTGGCTGAGGCCGATGGCCTCGAAGATTTGCGCCCCGTGATAGCTGGAGAGGAGGGAAATGCCCATTTTGGAGAGGATCTTCAGCAAGCCCGCCTCGATGGCGGCGCGGTACTTCTGTTGGGCTTCAGCCACCGAGACCTGGGGCAGCTTACCGGCCGCCATCTGGGTTTGCGTCTTGGGCTTGTGCCACCACTGGCGCACCGCCTCGTAGGCTAGGTAAGGGCAGACGGCGCTGGCCCCATAGCCAATCAAGCAAGCAAAGTGGTGGGTACTCCAGCACTGAGCCGTCTCCACCACCAGAGAAGTGCGCAGGCGCAGCCCCTCCTGAATGAGGTGATGGTGGACAGCCCCTACGGCTAGCAGAGGCGGAATCAAGGCCTGCTCAGCACTGAGACCGCGATCTGAGAGGATCAAGATCTCTACTCCTTCCCGCACTGCCTGCGCCGCCTCTTGGCACAGGGCCCGCACTTGAGCAGCCAGCCCCTCTGGCCCAGCGGCCACTGAGTAGAGGATGGGCAGCGTCCGGCAGGAGAAAGGCGTGCGCTGCAGGGCGGCCAGCTCCGCCTCGTTGAGCACCGGACTGCGTAGGTGCAGCAGGCGAGCATGCTCAGGGCGGATCTCCAGCAGGTTGCCTTTGGATCCCAGATACATGTCCAAAGACATCACCAAGCTTTCCCGCAGGGGATCGATAGGGGGGTTGGTCACCTGCGCAAAGCGCTGCTTGAAGTAGTCGTAAAGGGGGTGGGGCTGGGCGGAGAGCACCGCCAGCGGCGCGTCGTCCCCCATGCTGAAAACCGGCTCTTTGCCCGTAGCCGCCATCTCCTCGATAATCATCTCCACATCTTCCGAGGAGTAGCCGCAGGCGGTTTGCAGTTGGAGCAGCTGTTCTTCGGTAAGCTGCGGGGTCCTCTCAAAGTCTTGGCTAGCCAACTGAACGCGGTGAGCCCTCAACCACTCTCCATAGGGGTGCTGAGCCGCCACCTGTGTTTTGATCTCCCAGTTTTTGTAGAGCTGGCCACTTTGCAGCTCCACCGTCAGCATCTGCCCTGGCCCCAGCCGCCCCTTTTCTAGGATCTCGGCTTCCGGCAGGGGAACCACCCCCGCTTCCGAAGCCACTACCAGCAACCCGTCGCGGCTGAGGGCGTAGCGGGCTGGGCGCAGGCCATTGCGATCTAGAGTGGCGCCAATGGTTTTGCCGTCGCAGAAGACCACCATCGCCGGCCCATCCCACGCTTCCTGCAGGCCAGCGAAAAACTCGTAGAAGTCCACCACTTCCGGGTGATTCTGCAGCTCTGGCTGGTGGCGGTAGGCTTCCGGGATCAGCACCATCATTGCCTGCTGGCTAGAGTAGCCAGAGGCAACCAAGAGCTCAAAGACCGCGTCCAGGCCTGCCGAGTCGCTGGTGCCGGGATCAATGACGGGCTTGAGCTCCTCGATGGCCTCGCCCCAGAGGGGATGGGCCAAAGAGGGCTCGCGGGCGGCCATCCAGTTGACATTGCCCAGGTAGGTGTTGATCTCGCCGTTGTGGCAGAGGTAGCGGAAGGGCTGGGCCAGCGACCAGCGGGGCAGCGTGTTGGTGCTAAAGCGGCGGTGGTAGGTGGCGTAGGCGGTGGCGTAGAGGGGGTTTTGCAGATCGCGGTAAAACTGGCCTAGCGCCGCCGACTGCACCATGCCCTTGTAGACAATTAGCCGGCAGGAGAGGGAAGCAAAGTAGATGGAGTAATAGCCAAACCGGCTTTCCACCTGCCGCCGCAGGCGCCGCCGCAAGAGGTAAAGCTGTCGCTCCAGCTCATCTCCCTCCAGCCTGGGATGGGTAAGAAGCATCTGCCAGATGGAGGGCAGGGTTTGCCGTGCCATTGGCCCCAGGCAGTCTGGATTGACCGGCACCCAGCGCCAGAGGGGCCGTCCCCACTCTGTGGCAGCCAAGTACTCGTCGATGAGCTGGCGCACCGCCTGGCACTCGGCGGGATCCGGGGGCAAGAACACCATGCCCACGGCACTGCGGCGGGGATTCCAAGCCCGGATCTCCTCCCTCTCTGCCTGCAGCAGTTGCCAGGGAATGGCTGTGGCAATGCCAGCTCCATCGCCGCTTTGGTTGTCGCCGCCGCAGCCGCCACGGTGCTCCATGCAAGCAAGAGCAGCAAGGGTTTTTTGCAGCAGCTCGTGGCTAGCTCTCCCCTGGCGATCCACCAGGAACCCAACGCCGCAGGCATCTCGCTCTTGAAAGTGCCAGCTTTCCTGCAGGATAGGAACCGAGACCTGGGAGCGATGGGGGGTCATAGGAGGAAAAACAGCTGGGAATCGTTCGCGTTATGAGAGTTGGGAAACTAGCATATCGCAATTCCATCCAACCGGAAAGGAGGGCAGCCCCCAGCTGGGGCTGAGACAAAGACGCCCCAAGCGGCAAAGACAGTCCAAAAAGGCTTGCTGGGAACGGATTTTCACCCCCAGCCCCTCTGCTGGAGGGAGAGGGGGTCTTGGGGGCAAAAGTTATCTAAAAAAGTCAGAAAAAGTATTCCGCAGGTCGGAGAGGCGATCCCTAAAGCAAGTAAGCCGATCCTCAGTAGAGTTCAGCAGGGTTAAATCCGCCCTGCCGGTTGCGCCCTCGGATCCCAAGAGGGGAACACTCATGCGGCTGGGATCGGCAGGATTCTGGGAGACGCGGATAACCGTTCGCTCGCGGTTAAACTGATAGGCCTCGGCCACGTAGCGGATGGGCTCGCTTAAGCTGGGATCCACCGGCAAGTCAGGGGCTGGCAAAAGGTCCACCAGCTCGGTAAAGGTGCCGCTCCGCAGGCCCACCACGGCAGCAGCTCCCAACTGGTTGCAGATGGCAATCAGCACCGGCTCTTGGGGGCTGGCGCTAACGTTGGCCAAGGTAACAGTGACATTGGCCCGCCGGGGTGCTGGGGAGTAGGTAACCTCAAAGGTGCGGGCAGGGGCATTCCCCAGTTCGTCGCGGGCGCGAAAGCGAAGCTGCCCCCTGTAGGGCAGGAGGGAAGAAAAGTAAATGCCAAAGCGGTCGCTAGGGCCACGTCCGGGGATACTGGACTGGCCAGGGACGTAGGCGAGGACGGCGCGGCTTTGCCAGTTGTTGGGCGGTGCATAGGGCAGCAGGGGGCCACTGGTGAGGCTGGGGGGATCGGGGGGAGGCGCATCCGGCTGGCCATCCCTGTTCAGATCCAGGCCATTGCCCAAAAAGGCCACCGAGCGCTGCAGCAGGAGGGGGCGGTTTTGGTTATCGACCAGAGGAGGTTGCCCTTCTGCCAGCCCTGCATTCTCCACATAGACGTTGAAAGGACGATTCAAGATCTGGTTGTCCCGCTGCCGCCGCAGGTTGAATTGGAGGTAAGGCCCCACCGCGCCCGCCGTCGGGGATCCCCCCGTAATGGCAAAGTCGTCGGCCCGCAAAAAGGCATTTTCCAGCGGGCTAAGCGGGGTTGTTGCCTCGCCGCAGCCGACCAGGCCGAGGGCAAAGGTTACCAAAGTTCCAAGGGTTGCCACAGAGCCCCCTTGGGGGAAAGCTGGCAAGGGGGATCGGCAGGCAAGCTTTGGCTTGAGCATTCCTCTCCTCTCCACAACCGTTGGCGACGGTTTAGCCCAACCGAACTCAATGGCAAGGTGGGCAGGGATCCGCCCCCAACCTACCCAGTGGCCTGAACTACTATACCCTGAGGCTTGGTTTGGCTCCCAACTTCCCAGGGAGTCGGCGGCTACAGAGCTGCCGAGAGGGGGCAAGCCCATGGCTCCCCCTTTCTCCCAAGCGGCTTGATAGCCTAGAGGAAGCGAAAGGTGGAGGCCCATGTCAGATACCCCTGCGGTCTTGGTTCAACAACTCCAGAAGCGCTACGGATCCACCCTGGCGGTGGCGGATGTCTCCTTCCAAGTAGAGCCTGGCCAGATCTATGGCCTTCTCGGCCCCAACGGCGCCGGCAAAACCACTACCCTGCACTGCCTGTGCACCCTGCTGCGCCCTGACGCGGGCCGGATCGAGGTGTGCGGGATCCCGGTCAATGAAAATCCCAAGGCGGTACGCGAAAAGCTGGGCTTCGTTGCCCAGGAGGTGGCCTTAGACAAGGTGCTGACGGGGCGAGAATTGTTGCAGTTGCAGGCGGATCTCTACCACCTGCCGCGGCCTTTGGCCCGAGAGCGGATTGCTGCGGTCTTGGAATTGCTGGGGCTGGCCGACCGCGCCGACCAACGCATCGGCACCTACTCCAGCGGCCTGCGCAAACGCCTAGATCTGGCGGCAGGACTGCTCCACCAGCCCCAGGTGTTGGTTTTGGACGAGCCCACAGTGGGCCTGGATATTCCCAGCCGGCAGGCCATCTGGGACTTTCTGCGCCAGCTTAAAAACACCGGTGTGACGGTGGTGCTCAGCAGCCATTACCTGGAGGAGATCGACCTGTTGGCGGATCGGGTGGCCATCATCGACCGCGGCAAGGTGATTGCCGAAGGCACCCCAGAAGAGCTAAAGGCCCGCGTCGGTGGCGAGCGCATCACTGTCAAGCTGCAGGAGTTTGCGCCGCCAGAACTGGCCCAGCGGGGAGCCGAACTGCTGGCATCCCTGCCCTTTGTCCAAAAAGTGGTAATCAACAGCGCCCAGGGCAACGCCCTCAACTTGGTGGTGCGGCGCAATGGGGAGGATCCCCTCAGCCAGATCCGTGCCTGCCTCGAGGCCCATGGGCTGGAGGTTTTCAGCAGCACCCAATCCCGTCCCAGCCTGGATGATGTGTATTTGGCGGCAACCGGGCAAACCCTCCTGGATGCGGAGCTGGCTGCCGCTGAAGCCAACCTGGGCAAAAAGAATTTTCCCTGATTCCCGATCCCTACCTCGTTCAAAACTTTGCAGGAGCCTTGGTATGACCTCTGCCGCTTCCCCAACCCCATCCAACCCAGTTCCTCTATTTACGGCCGACTTTTGGCAGGAGACTTTTGCCCTCACCCGACGCTTGTTTATCCAACTGCAGCGTCGCCCCGTAACCCTGCTGGTCGGCATCATCCAGCCGCTGCTTTGGTTGATTTTGTTCGGGGCCTTATTTCAGAACGCCCCTGCTGGCATCTTTGGGGCTGGACAAAACTACACCCAGTTTTTGGGAGCAGGAGTTATCGTGTTTACGGCCTTTGGCGGGGCTTTAAATGCCGGCGTGCCAGTGATTTTCGACCGGGAGTTCGGATTTTTAAACCGATTGCTGGTGGCTCCCCTTACCTCTCGCTTCTCCATTGTGCTGGCCTCTAGCCTGTTCATTATCAGCTTGTCGCTGCTGCAGACGGCAGTGATCGTGGGGGCAGACTACGTCCTCGGCGGCGGGATCCCGGACGGGCGGGGGCTGGCAGTGGTGGCCTTGATCGTGGGCCTATTGGTCTTGGGCTTTACGGCCCTGAGCTTGGGCCTGGCCTTTGCCATGCCAGGTCACCAGCAGCTGCTGGCCTTTATCTTTTTGGTGAATTTGCCCCTGATTTTCTCCAGCACCGCTCTGGCTCCCCTTAGCTTCATGCCCACCTGGCTGCGCTGGGTGGCTAGCCTTAACCCGCTCACCTTTGCCATTGAGCCGATTCGCCACGTCTATCGCACCAGCAGCTGGAGCTTTGCTGATGTGGTGCTGCAGGCCCCCTGGGGCGATCTCACCCTGGCGGGATCCCTGGGCCTCTTGACGGGGTTTGTGGTGGTGTCAGTTCTGCTGGTGCAGGGGGTGCTGCGCAAGAGCTTGGCGTAAACTACCCGACTCCGACCGCCAAAGTTCCCGCCCCTCAACGGTGGTCAGCAACCCTGTCCAGGCCTTCTTGCAGAAAAGGACTTCGTCCCGCTAGCGGGAAAGGTAACAAAGCCACTCTCGAACACCTTGACCGGACGATTTTCCGGCTGGGCAACCCTACGGGCAGAGGCCACTTGCCTGCAGACCTGTTGTGCCAATCGCGCCAGCGGGACGGAGTCCTTATTGCTGGATAAGCCAAAGCGGGTACGGATTTCAGTTGGACGGTGTTCTGCTTCACCCAGTAAGGCCTCCGACCCGCTGGTGCAAGCAGGGCTTGGGCAAAAAAGCAAACAAGGTCGCCTCCAGCTTGGCGGCTGGCGATGTAGAGACCTTGAGCTTGCGGGAGAGAGTCAGGACTCGGCTCATAGCTTTACCCTCTCAAGCAAAGCCCTATTCCTCCCGACCCTACAGGTACAGGGCAGGGCTGCTGCGGTTTCTATAGGTTATCGCGAACGGGCCGGCAGCACGGAGTGCCTAGAGAACGTCTTAATCGAGTTTGAAATGACCATCAATTCAATTGTCTGGCACAAGGGATCCCTTTTCCAGGTTTGAACTCCTCTTCTCGAGCCTGGCATGCTTGAAATGCTCTAGACAATCTTAAGACTCGATTAAGACTGGCTTCCTGGAGAGAACCCCTCAAGTTTGACTTGAGCCCTCTCCAGGGCCAAGGTAAAAATAGAGACGAAGCTAGCCAACAGGGGATAGACCGTGGCTATCAGCGAGGGTGGACAAGTTGCCGGTAGTTTAGAAGTTATTCAGTTGGTTTCTAGAAGGGGGGATCTCGTTAGCGGAAATGGAGCTATTGGAAGTTTTGGCCAAAGAAGCAGAAAGCTTTTTCTACAGACAATGCTACAACCCCTGGATTGGGAAGTGCAGTTTGCGGTTTGGAAAACCCTACTGAACTCTGGCATCCCTCCACTGGTGCAAGTAGCAAAAAGATATCCCGTTCCCCTACGTCCAGTTGGAAACCCTGAAGAGAGATATCGAGCCGGCGAGCGGGACTTTCGCTGGGCAGATCTGGGGAGGGTCAACCTTAGCCGGCTAGATCTAAGGGGGCTTGACTTAAGCGGGGCTAGTTTAGTTCGGGCAAGGCTGAGCCAGGTCAATCTAAGCCACACCAGCCTGATTGGAGCCAACCTCAGCCAGGCAGACCTCAGCGGCGCAGATCTGAGAGGAGCCAACTTAAAGGGAGCTAATCTGATGGGGGCCAATCTCATTGGCGCCAACTTGCAGGGAGCCAATCTGGCAGACGCCAACCTGAACTGGGTCGTCATTTCCCCCGAAACGCAAATTGATCGCAAGTGGCGGCTGGTCTGGGAAATTGTCAATGGCCACGCTCAGGGAAAAAACCTAGCTCAGGCGGACTTGAGCGAGGCCAACTTGGATTGGGCTGACCTGCGGGGGGCCAACTTGGCGCAAGCAGACCTAAGGGGGGCACGGCTTGTCGGTGCTAACTTGCAGGAAGCCGACCTCCAGGGAGCCGACCTCCGGTGGGCCAGCTTGGAGAGAGCCAACCTCAGCGGGGCCGATTTGAGCGCAGCTTGCCTGCAACTGGCCAGCCTGCGGGGATCTATCCTTTCCCCTGAAACCCAAATTGACCACAAGTGGCGGCTGGTCTGGGAAATTGTCAATGGCCACGCTCAGGGAAAAAACCTA
>NZ_JANSIV010000152.1:2335-3983 GCF_047502705.1 Synechococcus sp. H70.1 | reverse complement strand
GCTCAGGCGGACTTGAGCGGGGCCAACTTGAGCTGGGCAAATCTGAGCGGGATCAGGCTCGCTGGCGTGAACTTGGTGGGAGCCGACCTGAGCGGGGCCAACCTCTGCGGCGTAGACCTACAGTGGGCAGAGTTGGGCAAAGCCAATCTAAGCCAGGCGGATCTGAGGGGGGCCAACTTAAACCAAGCGGATCTCAGCGGGGCAGACCTAAGCGGTGCCAACCTCAGTGGAAGCAGCTTGATCAAGGCCGAACTAGCCAAGGCCAAGCTTGTGGGGGCCAAGTTGGCGCAAGCCAACCTCGTTGGAGCCAAGCTGAGACGGGCTAAGCTCAACGGCGCAGATCTAAGGGGGGCTAGCCTCATCGGGGCCGACCTCAGCGAAGCCAAACTGGGCAAGACAGACCTGAACTTGCCTAGCTTGAGATGGACGGTGATTTCTGGAGAGGCCAGCTCGGAGAGTAGCTGGTGGTTCATGATTTTCCATGCTGGCGCCCCTTCGCAGGAGCTGAGCCAAACAGACTTGAGAGAGGCGGACTTGAGAAAGGCCAACCTTAGCCGGGCAGACCTCAGCGGGGTAAGGTTCAGTGGAGCTAACCTAAGCCAGGCTTATTTGATTGGGGCAGATCTCAGCGAGGCCAGCCTAGATGAAGCCAATCTAAAGAGGGCCAAGCTGGGCGGAGCCAACCTCAGCGGCGCCGACCTGAGGGGGGCAGATCTGGAGCTGGCCAGTCTGCAGCGGGTGATCCTTTCTCCTGCAACCCAGATCGAGGCCAAGTGGCGTCTAGTGTGGGAGATCGTCAACGGTCAAGCCTCCAAGAGAAACTTGAGTGGGGTTGACCTGAGCGGCGCTAATTTGAATTGGGCCAAGCTCAACGGGGTGCAACTGGTCGGGGCAAACCTAAGTGGAGCCAGCCTCATTGGAGCGGATCTAGGAGGATCTAACCTCAGCCAAGCCAATCTGAGGAAGGCCAATTTGAGCTACGCCAACTTGGAGGGATCCAATCTAGACAATGCTATCCTAGAAGGCGCAAAACTTGATTTTCAGTGGCAGTGGATCTGGCTCTTCCTTTGGTTCAAAGGTTTGGCAACCATCTGGTTTGGTTACCCCAGTACCCCTCAACTGCCTCCTCCTGCTACGCCGGATCCCAATCGGTATCTCCCAGCCGAGAAGCCCAAGGAGAAGTGAACACTTCTGTTCTTTGGCTAGGGCCACGCAGGTTTGTATCCTAGCAAACACTTTTTAATCCAAGAGAGCTGCTTTAGGATAAAGGCGTGTCCTTCTGAGGAGAATCCCCACAGTGTCTCACTTCACCAGCATCAAGGTTCAGTTCAAAAATAAAGAGATCCTGAAAAGCATTTTGGTTGCCCAAGGTCACGAGGTTCTGGAAAACACTTATGTCCGGGGGTATGGAGGGAACCGCGTCCGGGCAGATCTTGTGGTCAGGCGCAGCAACGGCTACGACATTGGCTTTCGCCAACGGGGGGACAGCCTGGAGATGATTGCCGACTTTTGGGGAACGGGAGTCACCGCTGAGGCTTTCTTAGCGCCAATCCGCCAAGCCTACACCCGCGAGCAGCTCCTTGCAACGGCAGCGGAGAAGGGGTTTACCGTAGAGTCGGAATCTGTGGACGAGAAAGGACAGATCAGG
>NZ_JANSIV010000152.1:0-2235 GCF_047502705.1 Synechococcus sp. H70.1 | reverse complement strand
GAAAAGTCATGATACCCTGCTGCGCAATCTCATGCAGGCTGCCGGTATCTCAACCTGGCGAGAGCTTCGACAAAAGGCCAAACTGAGTCGAGGAGCCCTAAATGCCCTGAGAACTGGCCAGGCCGAAAAGCTGAAGTTAGCCGATCTCAATCGAGCGGCCAGCATTTTGCAAGTGCCCTTGCCGAGCCTTATTCAAGATTTCAGCGGAATCGAGCTAGCATTGGAGCCTGCAGAAACGGCTCAGGAAGTGCAGCGGCTGCACAAACAGCTAGAACAGCAGGAAGGGCAATTGCGCCATCAAATCCGCGCCGAACTAGTGGAAAAGCTCAAGCCTCTTTTGGTGCAATACCCCACCCTGCAGCAGGTTGTGCAGAGGCGACCGGATTACCCTGCCCAGCAAGTCTTGGCTTTGCTGAACTGTCTGGGCAACTTGTTGGAAGACTGGCAGTTGGAAACCATTGGCCAGGTGTGGCAACAGGTGGCCTATGACCCAGAAAGCCACCAGGCAGATGAGGAGGATATCCAGGCGGGCGAGCCGGTCTACGTTCGCTTTGTGGGCTATCGACTTAGGGATCAAGTTTTAGTTCGAGCCAAAGTCAGTCGCACTCTACCTTCCTTGGCAGCATGACGACGTTGGCTATTGATTTTGGCACTTCCAATACGGTGGTCTGTGCCTATCAAAATCGAAAGCCGATTGTGATCGACATACCAGGGATCACCCACCGCTACGACGGCAGCCCGCCTCTAATTCCCTCGGTTCTCTTTGTCGGCCAAAACCAGCAATTTTTGATTGGGGCACCTGCCCAGGCCAAACGGGATCCCAAGCGCCTATTCAAAGGCTTTAAGCGGGATCTCTCTCAACAATTCCAGCCGGCCCCAACCTATGTGGATGGACAGGCCTACACAGCCCAAGAGGCCACGCGGATCTTTCTGCAGCAGCTTCTTGCCAAACTCAAGGCGGAGGGCTGGCAGCCCGATAAGGTGATCTTGACCGTGCCGGTGGGAGCCTACGAGGCCTATTTGCACAACCTGCAAGAGGTGTTTGGCTCCCTAGGGATCCAACAGGTTGTGTTCCTCGACGAGTCCACCGCGGCTGCTTTGGGCTACGGGGTGCAGGAACCGGGATCCCTGATTTTGGTGGTCGATTTGGGGGGCGGAACTCTCGACCTCTCTTTGGTCAAAATCTTGAAGCCAAAGCAGGGCACTGCTTACCGAGCTGAGGTCATTGCCAAAACTGACCGGGCCTATGGCTGTGGCGGCGTCGATATCGATATCTGGATTGCCGAATGGCTGCTGGAGCAGTTGGGCCGCAAGCGACACCAGGTTCCGGCCAGCAGCTTCCAGGTTCTGTGCGAGGTTGCTGAGCGGCTCAAGATCCGCCTCTCCAGCCATTCTCAGGCCAGCGAGGCCTGGCTGGATGAAGACTCCTTTGAGACCCACACCTTAACGCTTCAGCGCGAACAACTCCAGGAGCTGTTGGAAGAGCGCGGCCTGCTGACGCGGCTAAGAGAAGCCATCGATGAGGTCATCGAGAAAGCCCACAACAAAGGGATCTCTAAACGAGATATCCACCAGGTGGTGTTGGTGGGTGGCACCAGCCTCATTCCAGGGGTGCAGCATCAGGTCATTAGCCTCTTTGGCCGCGACAAGGTTAAGTACCACAAGCCGTTTGAGGCAGTGGCCCACGGCGCTCTGGCCTTCACCCAGTTTGCCCGCCTTCAAGATCATCTCCGCCATACCTACGCCCTGCGGCTCTGGAATCCCTATTTGCAGGCGCCCGACTTTTTCCCTCTCTTTAAGAGCGGCACGGCCTATCCTGCCACGGTGGAACTGCCTCCCTTGCAGGCCAACGCCAATGGACAAAGCCACATCAACCTGGTGGTTGGTGAGATGGCCGAGGAAGGGGCAACAGAAGTTGTTTACGGTCCCGACGGTCGGATGCAGATTCGTAACAGCAGCGCAGCTTCTAGCTTTCGTCCCCTTGGGAGCCACAAGCAGCTTTCCATTCCTCTCAAGCCCCCAGGGCAGGTAGGAGTGGATCGTTTGCAGGTCACCTTTGCCGTCGATGCTGGGCGAACTTTGCGGGTAACGGTAGTAGATTTGCAAACTCAAAAGACCCTTATGCAGCAGCAGGTGGTTGGGAGGTTAACTTGAGAGGGATGGCGGAAAACTTTGATCCCGTTCTGGGTGGGCAGCAATTGGCCGGCTCCGATCCGGTCATGGGAGGCTTGGTAG
>NZ_JANSIV010000151.1:16029-19831 GCF_047502705.1 Synechococcus sp. H70.1 | reverse complement strand
TACACGGGGCAGATGGTCTTGCAAGCTCTATCCCCTCAGGAGCGCAGCCTCTTCCACCCCTACTTGAAGGTCATGGACGACCACCTGTACATGCCCCTGCAGAGGATGTACGAGGGTGCCGCTGTTCACGCCGGCGATAGCACTTCTTCTGCCTCTTTGCTGGCTGTTCAGGAACTGCTGCCCATCGTAACCAGTGTGGCGGAGTTTATCTGTGCCGAAGTGGCTCAGCGTTTCCCGGACTATCGCTGCGAAAGCGGCCCCTTGACGGATCTGGAGGTGCGGATTTCCAGCATCCGCGATGTGGAGATGTTCCAGGTGTACCTGGGCCTCTGTGCCTTGGAAGGCAGCGTGGTGGCTGTGCAGCAGGAGCTGTTTCCCCTTTGCGTGATGCTGTACCCCCCTCTGAAGGTGGAGTGGAAACTGGTGCGGCAGATGCTGGAGCTGTTGGATGAGGCTTTGCACTCTCGTCTTAGCCCGGCTAGCTACACTTTCCTCCTGCCTTACCTGCAAGCTGTACAAGGGATGTTCTCTCTGGAGGTTTTCCCCGAAAGCGACCCGATCTGGAGCCATCATCCCGACGTACTGCGCTATATGGGAACGGCGCGGAAGCTGCTGCAAGAACTGGTCAGTCAGGAAGTCACTTAAAAATCCTCACGCTTGTCCATCTCCGTCTTTGCAGCAGAAGGGCTGTTAGGCTAGCGCTATTCAAACCCGCCGGGATCTACGGAGTGTCCAGGAAGGGGCTGGGCTCCACCAGCTCGGCCACAAATTGGTGCAGGATGGGTAGGTAGCGCTCCCCGGCTACCTGTAGCAGATTGTTGTGATCGGCTCCCTCGATGGGGATCAAACGCTTGGGATCCCGTGCTGCTTGGTAAAGGGCTTCGGCATGCCAGAAGGGGATCAAGCGATCCTGAGTGCCGTGCAAAATCAGCAGCGGACAATTGATCTGGGCAATGCGGCTGAGGTTGTCGAAGCGGTCAAAAGGCAGCAGCGGGATGCGGGTCAAAACGCGAAAAGCGGTTACAAAGGTGGATTCCAGGATCAAGCCCCCCACCGGCTTGTGGGCTGCTAGGTAAACTGAGGGCCCACCTCCCACCGAGCGTCCGTAAAGCAAAATCCGCCCCGGCGGGATCCCCTGATCTCGTAGGTAAGCGTAGGCCGCTTCAATGTCTTTGTAGGCACCGGCCTCGGAAGGGATCCCTTCGCTGGTGCCGTAGCCGCGGTAGTCGTAGGCCAAGACGCTAAACCCCCCCTGCTGCAGCTTCCTCAGGCGCGGCAGGATATCCCCCAAGTCCTCAGCGTTGCCGTGGCTGTAGAGGAGGGTATAGGTGGCTGCGGGATTGGGCAGGTAGACCGCTGAAATCTGCAGGCCATCGGCGGTGGTGAGTTTGAGAATGGCGTCCCCATCCTGGTAGCTGGCGGGGCGGGGCAAAAAGATCAGCCGCTCCGATTGAAACCAGCCCAGCCAGAGCAGGTAGCCGTACACCCCCAGGCCAATGAGCAGCAAGGATGGCCCCAGCCGCAGTCCCAGAAAGGGCTTACTCATTGCTCCTTCCCCTCACCCCCGGCCTCTCTCCCGCTGGGAGGGATTGGGCAGCGACGTTGGGCGCCTTAGGATTTGGCTAGCAGGGCAGAACCTTTCCAAAGGCAAACTCCAATCCAGTTAACCAAAGTATGAGCGACGATGGTTACCAACAGGTTTCCCGACAGCCACACGCCCATCCCTAGGAGAATACCTACGGCACTGGCCCAGACGGCATAGGGCCAACCCTGCCACTCTAGCCAGTGTAAAACCCCAAACAAGAGCCCGCTCAGGAGGATCCCGCCCGTCCACCCCAAGGGGCTGGCCACCAGGGCTGTCATCAGCACGCCGCGAAACAGCCACTCCTCGCTCCACCCCGGCAGCACCCCCACCCAGAAGACGTCTCCCCATTGCAAGGGATCCGCCACCAGGTGCAAGTAGGCGGAAGCTACCCGGCGATAGGCTGGCCAAAGCCAGTAAGCCCCGCCGCTCAGCAGCGCCACCCCCAGCCCCAGCGCCGCTCCCCAGGCGACGGCCAGCGGATCCCAACGGAAGGGCACGCGGAGGGATCCCAGCCAGATCCAGAGACCGGCAATAAGCGCCAGGATCAGGCTGGTCAGGCCCATTCCGATCAGGATCTGTTGGCGGGTACAGGGCTGCATCTTGGCACTCATGGGAGGAGCCTATTCCCAGCGTAGAGCGAATCCCGACAAGAACGGCTGCCCGAATCACACTGGCAGCGGGGAAGACTCTCAGTTGATGCTCTCCCCAGTCCTAGAGAGCGGGGTTTGCGCCGCCCTTGTCTCGGTCAAGGGGGTAGGAGCTTGGGATCCCCCTCTCCTTTCAAGGCAAGTGCTGCCTTAGCAACTGGGCGTGCTGGGCCGATCGCTCCACCCAAACAGCCACTTGGTCAGGGCTGAGGGCTGGCCCGTCGGCATAGCAGGCCAGCCAAGCCTGGCACAAGGCTTCAGGATCTTCTGGGATCGCCTCGAGATCCCAGCCGGGCATGCCCAATTCCCCGAGCAGCGTTTTTACCTTGGGATCGTAGCTGAGGCCAAAGCAGGCGCAACCCTCAGCAGCCGCCATCACCAAGCCGTGGTAGCGCATCACAATTGCCAATCTCACCCCCCGGAAGACCCCCTTTAAAAGACAGGGATCCCGAATCTCCAACACCTGGCTGGGGCCGGGCAGGCGCTGTTGCAGCTGTTGCGCTAGGCGGTAGTCTGGGCCGAGGTCCAGGGATCCGGGAGGAGCGAGTTGGAAGGGTAGCAAAAGCAGATAAGCCCCTGTGGCAGCCTGGAGGCGCCTCAAGCCTTCCGCCAAAGTCTCAAGTCGCGCTGGAGTGAGCTGGGGATGCTGCCGCAAGACCACGGCAATGCGGGGCTGAGGCCATCTTTCCCACTCCAGCAGGGTTTTGGCGGGCAGGCCCCAAACCGGATCCGGGGCCACCTGGTGGGGGATCCCCCAATCTCGCAGCCATTGGGAGGCAACGGCGTCGCGCACACTGATGGCCGTACAACCTGCTAGAGACCGGCGGGCCAGCTCGCGGATCCAGCCCCGCTGCAAAGGCCCGATCCCTTGCGCCCACGCCAAGGTCTTCAGCCCCCGCCGCTGGGCCCAGAGCATTAGACCCAGGTAGTAAAGCGGGCTGCGCCAACTGGTGCGATCCTGCAGCAGGCTGCCCCCACCCCAGATGAAAGCTTGAGACTGCCCCAGATAGCGCCGCAAAGCCCAGCCGTCAAAGCGCGGACAGGCCAGCACCCCATAGGTGGCAGCCGTTGCCTCAGGGCGGGGAGAAAGCACCACTGGCTGCACGGGATTGGGCAACTGCCGCAGCTGCTGCAAGAGAGCCAGCAACAGGGCCTCGTCACCGGCATTGCCGTAGCCGTAGTAGCCACAGATCAAAATCTGTGGCCCCAAAATCTGTGGCTGCTTCATGAGCCCCCTTGACTGAAAGAAGCTGGCCTGGGAGAGATCACCTCGAACCACTTGCGTGGGGAGCTCCATCAGCGCTGCATTTCCCCACTCTCTCCGATAAAGTTGGGAAAAGCTCCAATAACGATGTTGCCAGCGCTTCCAGTTCCCAGGAGACAAGGACCCCAGCTGCTTGCGCTGCAGGGGATTTTTAGCGAGGCTGCCCTCTGGTGCCAGCCCTGTTGCATCGCCCGCCTTCCTCTTGCCTCTGCCTGCCAAATCTAGGGGGGTAGCTTCCCCCCCAGCCAACTCTACTAGTGAACTTAGAGGCGGCAGTTGGTCATGGGAAAAGGGAGAGCGGGATCC
>NZ_JANSIV010000151.1:0-15929 GCF_047502705.1 Synechococcus sp. H70.1 | reverse complement strand
CCTGGGCTATGGGATGCGGGAATCAGCCGTAGTAACCCTGGTTGATGCGGTTTTCTAGCTGGCTAGCCCCTTCGCGATACTCGCCAAACACGAAGTTCTCCGCGTTGGCCTTGATCAGCGCCTTTTGCTGCTCCGTTAGCTCCGGGATCTTCAGCATGTCCTCTAGGCTTTTGTAAGGAGCGTTTTTCACCAGGATGCGGGCCAGAGTGGGGTAGAAACCAGGCAACTGGCGGTAGTTGCGCAGGATAGTGTTGTTGACGTCAATCGGAGTGTCGAGGTGTTTTACCGGCGGCAGCTCTGCCGCCGCAGCAGGGATCCCAAGCGAGGCCAAGCCCAGGCAAAGCATCAATAAGACAGGCAAGCAGGTAGACAGCAGCCGACGCATAGTACCACCTCTGCAAACGGGATTGAAAGCAGCCATAACCGCGCTCACGGGATAGGTTGCTAACGTTTTCCGACCATTTAGTGTCTCATCCTCGCTACCTCGCATCGAGACCCAAATTCGGGTTGAGATACCGGCAGAAATAATTTTTAACAACTATGATGGGGAAACAGTCCGCTTGCAACTGGCTAACTTGCCCTTGCGTTTGGCTTGTCCTATGTCCGACTTAGCCCAGCTCTACCCTTCTTCCCTCCGCTCCTCTAGGCAGGAGGCTCTTCAAGCTCCCCCTGACCCAGATCCCGACCTAGAGCTGCTAGAGCAGCGGGAACTCTTCGTCTGGCGGCACATCGGGCCGGATGCCCGGCAGATCCGCCAGATGTTGCAGGCCTTGGGATTGGGCTCCCTCCGAGAGCTGGTGGAAAAGGCAGTGCCAGCAGCAATTCGCAGCAACCGGCCCTTGCAACTGGGATCCCCGTGCCCTGAGTCTCAAGTGTTGGCGGAGCTGAGGGCAATGGCGTCCCAAAACCAGGTGTGGCGCTCCTTTTTGGGCATGGGCTATTCCAACTGCCTGACGCCGCCGGTAATTCAGCGCAACATCCTGGAAAACCCTGCCTGGTACACCCCCTACACCCCCTATCAGGCGGAGATTGCCCAGGGGCGGCTAGAAGCCCTGCTCAATTTCCAGACGATGGTGATTGATCTAACAGGGATGGAGATTGCCAATGCTTCCCTACTGGACGAAGCCACTGCTGCTGCCGAAGCCATGAACCTGGCCTACACCTTAGCGGGCAAGCAATCCCCAGTTTTTTGGGTGGATCGCGGCTGCCATCCCCAGACCATTGCCGTCGTGCAGACACGGGCAGAACCCTTGGGGATCCAGGTGCGCGTGGCCGATCCTTCCCAGTTTGAGCTTGGGAACGGCTTTGGTGTGCTCTTACAGTATCCCAACACCTATGGAGAGATCCGGGATTACCGCGACCTGGTGGAGCAGGCTCACCAAAGAGGGATGGTGGTGGCCGTAGCCGCCGACTTGCTCAGCCTGACTCTCTTGCAACCGCCAGGGGAGTGGGGAGCGGACATTGTGGTGGGAACCACTCAGCGCTTCGGGGTGCCCCTGGGCTACGGCGGCCCCCACGCCGCCTACTTTGCCACTCGCGAGGCCCACAAACGGCTGCTGCCGGGGCGCCTAGTGGGGATCTCCCAAGATGCCCAGGGCAGGCCGGCCCTGCGCCTAGCCCTGCAAACGCGGGAGCAGCACATCCGCCGCGACAAGGCCACCAGCAACATCTGCACCGCCCAGGTGCTCTTGGCAGTGGTGGCCTCCATGTATGCCGTCTATCACGGCCCGCGCGGCCTGCGGCAAATTGCCGAACGCATCCATCGCCAGGCCCATCACCTGGCCGCCGGGATCCAGGGCCTGGGCTACAGGGTGGGGCCAGAGTATTTCTTCGACACCTTTTGGGTAAGGGCAGCCTCTCCAGAGCAGGTGCAGCAGATCCAAGAGCGGGCCGCCCAGCGGCGCATCAACCTGCGGCGGATCGACGAGACAACTCTAGGGATCAGCCTGGACGAGGCCACCACCTCTCAAGATCTGCGGGATCTCTGGGGAATCTTCGCCGGCTCCAGGGAGCCAGCCTGGGATCCCGAGGGCCTGAGTTCGGATCCCCACCAAAGCTTGCCGCCTCAGCTCTTGCGCACCACCCCCTACCTCACCCATCCGGTGTTTAACCGCTACCACTCGGAAACGGAGCTGCTGCGCTATATCCACCGCCTGCAGAGCCGGGATCTCTCCCTTGTCCACTCCATGATCCCCTTGGGCTCCTGCACCATGAAGCTGAATGCCACGGCAGAAATGCTGCCGATGACCTGGCCGGAGTTTGCCCAGCTCCATCCTTTTGTGCCCCTGGAACAAGCTCGCGGCTATCAAACCCTCTTTGCCCAGTTGGAGCGAATGCTGGCGGAGATCACCGGCTTTGCCGGCGTCTCCCTCCAGCCCAACGCCGGATCCCAGGGGGAATATGCCGGCTTGCTGGCCATTCGTCGCTACCACCAGGCCCGCGGGGAAAGCCAGCGCCAGGTATGCCTGATCCCCACCTCTGCCCATGGCACCAACCCCGCCAGCGCTGTCATGGCCGGGATGCAGGTGGTGAGCGTGGCCTGCGACAGGGCCGGCAACATCGACCTCGAAGACCTGCGGGCCAAGGTGGAGCAGCACCGGGAACGCCTGGCTGCCCTGATGATTACCTACCCCTCCACCCATGGGGTGTTTGAGGAAGGGATCCGCGAGATTTGCCAGATGATCCACGAGGCCGGAGGGCAGGTGTACATGGATGGGGCCAACCTCAACGCCCAGGTGGGCCTCTGCCGTCCGGCGGAGTTAGGGGCTGATGTCTGCCACCTCAACCTGCACAAGACCTTCTGCATCCCCCACGGCGGGGGCGGGCCAGGGGTGGGGCCCATTGCCGTTGCCCGTCATCTCCTGCCCTATTTGCCCGGCCACCCCTTTTTGCCTGGCTGCAACGGCCCGGTTAGCGCCGCCCCCTGGGGCAGTGCCAGCATCCTGCCCATTGCCTGGGCCTACATCCGCCTCATGGGATCCGCCGGCCTTACCCTAGCTACCCAAGTGGCCCTCCTCAATGCCAATTACATCGCCAGGCGGTTGGATCCCTACTACCCGGTGCTCTACAAAGGGCCGGGGGGATGGGTGGCCCACGAGTGCATCCTGGACCTGCGCCCCCTCAAGAAAAGCGTCGGCATTGAGGTTGAGGATGTAGCCAAGCGGCTAATGGACTACGGCTTCCACGCCCCCACCATCTCCTGGCCAGTGCCGGGGACACTGATGGTGGAGCCCACCGAGAGCGAATCCCTAGAAGAGCTGGATCGCTTCTGTGAGGCAATGATTGCCATTCGCCAGGAGATTGCTGCCATTGAGCGGGGCGAGATGGATCCCGTGCGCAATCCCCTTAAACTTGCCCCCCACACCGCCGAGGTAGTGGCCGCCGATCACTGGGATCGCCCCTACCCTCGCTCCCTAGCCGCCTATCCCCTCCCGTGGGTCAAGGAGCGCAAGTTCTGGCCCAGTGTCAGCCGCATCGACAACGCCTACGGAGATCGTCACCTGGTGTGCAGTTGTCAACCTTGGCTGGAAGGCTGAATTAAGCTGCCTGCGGCTGGTCCAGCTCTGAGGAAGAGGGACTGAGCTGCTTGGCCTCTTGCACAAGGCGCTCAGTCTCTGGCAGCGAAGCCAGCACCTGCGGCAGCACCTCCTTATCGGCCTCAACAGCCCTCTCCGTTTCTTGCAGGAGATTTATTGAGTCCCCGGTAAGCAGGTCAGCCACCGGAGACAGTTGCGCCTTCAGCGAGGCGTTCTCTTGCTCCAATTCCGCCAACCGCCTTTGCAGGCTATCCATTTGCCGATCTCGCTCTCCCAGAGCTGCTTCCAGCTCACGGTTGCGGGCCTCCAACGCTTGGTGGGCTGCCTCTGCTTGGTTCAGCCGTTCTGTTAAGCTTGCCAATTCATCCTCCAAACTGGTGACGCGACTCACCTGTTCCAATAGTCGAGCTTCTTTCTCCTGCAGTTCTTCTCGCAGGGAACAAATCAAGCGATCCCTCTGTTCGACGCACTGCTGTAACTGTTCGACCTGCTGTCGTAGAATAGGCAGTTGAACCAAAGCCTTCTTGGCTAGGCCGAGAATTTCCCTGAAGCTCTCCTGCAGGCGGCTGTAGGAGTAATCCAATTTGGCAAAGGCTTCGTTGAGCGCAAGGTAAGCCTTGCATACCTCCATGTAGCGCTGGGCCAGAGAAGTGGGGTGATCCATGATATAGAGTCCAGGTGGGGGTACCGTGTCTATTTTATGCCGTTCATTCTATCGACCCAACTCGGAAAAGAGGTGATTCGCTACAACAACTGGGGGATTAATTTTACTTTAAGATTTTCCTCTCTCTAGGCAAGCAGCTCACGTCCTGCCCCGGCAGGATTCAAACTCTCTGGCAAAAACGGCCCTTAAGAGTAGCACATTTTTACTCCCATCGAGGGGATCACACATTTAGCGTCTGGAGCAAAAGATTCAAAATTGAAACACTAGATATAGTTCAAAAGGGGGCTTCTGCTGGCTCAGGCAGGCCGCGCATCCGGGATCCCCAGCGCTTCCAGATGGGCGGCGGCCCGCAACAGGTTGGCCTCTTGGTAGGGGGCAGCCACCAGTTGCACGCCAAAGGGCAGGGATCCGCCCTCGCGCAGCGGCACCGACAGCACCGGCAGGCCGACAAACGAGAGGGGCTGGGTGTAGAGGCCGAGGTTGGGCCGGGTGAGGACTTCCACCCCAGTGACTTCTCTTGGTCAAGCAAAGGGGCAGGCCAGGGGGCGGTGGGGCGATCCGTGGATGAGGAGGGCAGGGGCCCGGGGATCCCGCCAGCGAATCTGCTCCAAACATGGGCACTCACAGATCCCCGGCGGACAGCTCTGGCCATTGCGAACCCGCCGGCGCTCCTGAAGGCCACCCAAGGCAGAATCCAATGACAAGACCGTCCTCGGCTATGGGGTGGTCATCGACGCCGTGCTACCTGGCGGGGGCCAAAGGCGTTCGCGGGGCAAGACAGGGCGAGTCACTGCCTGCCGCTCCCATTCCTCCAAACCGGAGCGACGACCGGCAGCAGAACTGGGGGCACTGGCCTGCAGGCGCTTGCGGAACAGGCGCAACTGCTGTTGCTCGGCGGCGGGAGAAACACGCTGGGCAAAGAGGGGATGCAAGAGCTTCTCTTCCTGCTCAAACTGGGCCCGCAACTGCTGATAAAAATGAAGGGCAGCAGAGGGATCCAACTGCTGCGGCTCACGCTCCGCCTGGTGCAAAAAGCGGGTCAGCTCCGGGATCTGATCCCGCATCCGCTGCTCCAACCCCTCAACCTGGCTGCTAAGCCGAGGCTCCGCCGCCAGGGCTGCCCTGAGCAGCGGGTAGAGGGCGTGGCGCTCCAGTTGGATATGGCGGGAGAGGCGCTGCCGCAACCTTTGCACCCAGAGACGCCGCTGCTCCAGATCCAACTCCGAGGCCCGAGAGAGACGAGCCAAGAGCTGCAGGATAACACGGTGCTGCTCGGCCCAAAGGGCAACCAGTGTAGACATGGCAGTTCACCGGACTAGCTTAACTTTGTCAAGAAAGGGCAGCTTGCGTAAGGGTACGGGACTGGTGCAGGTGTCTTGGCTACACCCCAACAGCAATCCCGGCAAAAGCTGCCCTCCGGTTGCTAGGCTTGCACAAGCCAGCGGCGTTTCCAGGCGGAAGTGGGCTCAAGGGGTGAAGTTTGCTGTTCCTGCTGGCGCTGCAGCCGAATCTGGGCTCTATCCCCTCGCAAGGTGGGATCCCGGTAGGGCACCGCGGCGCGGGTTTTCAGGTGCTCCCACTCGACGGGGGAGAGGGGCGGCAGGTGATCCGGTTGAGGTGAGGCCACCGTGCCTGGCCAGGGGCGACCCACCGGTGGTGTCGAGCCGATAAACAGGCCTGCCTCCAGCAGAGCTGCCCGCACTGCTGCCGCACAGGAATAGGTGGCCAGAATCCCGCCGGGGCGCATTCGCGCCGCCACTGCCCGCAAAAAGTCCACCGTCCACAGCTCTGGGCAAACGGAAGGGGAGAAGGGATCCAAAAACACCGCATCCGCCCATCCCAGCGGCACCTGCAACAGAGTTTGGCGGGCATCTCCCCACAGCAGCCTTCCGCGCCAGCGCGGTGATTGCCAGGATCCCTCGTGGATAAAACGTTGCCACTCCTTGCTAAAGCTCCAAGTGGATCCCACCCCCACCTGCCAGGCCTGGCGGGGCACCTCTGGGGATCGCTCTAGGCCAATGACTTCCACACGGCAATTGGGCCGCACCTGCCAGATTGTCTCCAAGGCTAGGCCGGAGTTGTAGCCAAGGCCAAAGCAAATATCCAAAAGGCAAATAGGATCCTCCGGATCCCGCTCCAACGGCAGCCGATCCAGCCGGCAAGGGCGGACGAACTTCTCCAGTGCCTCCTGGGCAGCGCCGCTGAGGTTGTGAAAAGCCTGCCCGAACTCCTGGGAGAAAAAAGTCAGGGATCCATCCCCTGTGGTCAGCACCTGCCACTGGGTTTCTGCGGTCATGGTCTACTGCAAGTCTCTATTTCCAGCTTGGCGATTCTTTGATAGCTTGAGAACGTTAAGATGAGTTTCGCGGCTCACCGGCAGGGCTTGTAGATTCAGCTCTGGCCATCCCTAGCTAGGGGGGTACCTCAGCGGCTATGTCTTTACTGGATTGGTTTGCCGAGCGGCGCAAACAGACTTCTCTCAACTTGACAGGCAGCAGCCCCTTTGACAAAGAGCGGCAAGTGCGAGAGATTGCCGACGGCCTGTGGCAGAAGTGTCCAGCTTGTGATGCGCTCACCTACACCAAGGATCTGCAGCAGAACTGGCAGGTCTGCCCTAGCTGTGGCTACCACCATCGCATCACAGCCCCGCAGCGGCTGGAGCAGCTTTTGGATCCCGGCTCCTGGCAGCCCCTCGACGAGCACCTGGCCCCCACCGATCCGCTGCATTTTTTTGACCAAAAGCCCTACGCCGAGCGCCTGGCCGCCTACCAGGAGCGCACCCAGCTCAAGGATGCCGTCTTGACCGGGCTGGGCACTCTGGAAGGGATGAGGGTGGCCATTGGCGTCATGGATTTCCGCTTCATGGGCGGCAGCATGGGCTCGGTTGTAGGCGAGAAGATTACCCGTCTCACCGAACGCGCCACCTGCGATCACCTGCCCCTGATCCTTTTTTCGGCCTCGGGGGGAGCCCGTATGCAGGAAGGGATCCTCAGCCTGATGCAGATGGCCAAAACAGCAGCCGCTCTGCAAAGGCACCGCGAAGCCGGGCAGTTGTTTATCTCCGTGCTTACCCATCCCACCTATGGGGGAGTGACCGCCAGCTTTGCCATGCTGGGAGACTTGATCCTGGCCGAACCCGGCGCCCAGATAGGGTTTGCCGGGCCCAATGTTATCGAGCAAACCATTGGCAAGGGCAAACTCCCGGAGGGCTTCCAGACGGCTGAGTACTTGCTAGCCCATGGGCTCATCGATGCAATCGTGCCGCGGACTGAACTGCGCAAGCGCTTGGCCCAATTGCTTGCTATGCACCGTCCCCGCCTACATATGTCCCTTCCCACGCCCGACGGCCCGGATCTGAGATGGGAAGCCAAGGTGGGATCCCTCTCTACGGGGTAGTCGCCAGCTCCCCCTTCCCTTTGGCAGATAATCTCAGCCAGCTGGAAATTGTCCTGCCAAAGAAGCGGCAGAAGGGGAATTTTCTGCTGAGGGGTTCATGGCAGCAACCGATAGTGCTAAGGTAGGGCATGAAGTCTTGACCAGAAACAATGGATCTTAAGCTACGCATCCGGACTGCCAAAACTCCGCAAGGGCAAGAACTGGCGATTGTGCCCCTGGAGGGTCGCTTTGACGCCAGGGCCGCTTCCGAAGTGCGGCAGTTGCTGCAGCAGGTTTTGGATTTTGGCTACCACAACCTGTTGATTGACATGTCGGCAGTTACTTTTATGGATAGCTCTGGCCTAGGGGTGCTGATCTCGGCCCTGCGCAAGTGCCGGGCTGCCGGTGGCAACCTCAGCCTCTGTTGCGTTCCCGAAAGCGTCGCCCTTGTCCTCAGGCTCACCTCAATGGAGAAGGTCTTGACCTGTTTTGACGACCTGGAGACGGCTGTTGCCAATTTCTCCACTGCTTCCGCCGCCCGCTAGGCCAACTGAGTTGCTGCGATGCCCTGCCTACGCCTCTGACTTTGTTCCCAGGATCCGTTGAGGAGGCTTAGCCATGCCCCAAGCTGGCCTCGATACCTTTCAGCTCCTTTACCAGCACCACCGTGGCCCTAGCTTTTGCGAGCAGATGCTGGCTACCGCTCCTGGGCGCTTCAATGAGGCCTTTTGGCAGTTTTGGCAGCAGCATGTTGAGCCCTGCTTGCCCGCTGCGCCCTGCCTGCTGGATTTGGGAACGGGGCCGGGGTATGTCCTCCGGCAGTGGGCCCAGCGCTACCCCGGCGGACATTTCATTGGCGTAGATTTAATGCCCTACATGTTGGAGCGGGCAGCGGCAGACTTGAAAGACATCCCTGGCATCCACCTGCTGCAGGACGACCTGCACGATCCCCACTTGCCCCTGCCAGATGGCAGCGTTGATGCAGCCCAGGCAGTGGTGGTGATCCACGAGATGGTGCAGCCGGTGCGCCTGTTGCAAGCGGTGCGACGCCTGCTCAAGCCAGGAGGACGGTTTTTGCTAGTGGACTGGGTGCGCGCCCCGCTTAGTCTCTACTTCGATGCTGCCACAGAAGCCCAACTGTTTCAGCCGGAAACACCCCTAGACACCTTGGTGGATCAGTTTACCCACTTCTACGAGCACAACCGCTTCAGCGCTGAGGACCTAGCCTGGCTGTTGGAGAAGGTTGGCTTGAGAGTGGTGGCGCAAGAGCTCTACGGGAAGAATCGCTTTGTGCGACTTGTGGCGGAAAAGCCCTAGAGGACTTCAGGGATCCGCCGCTCGGCCTGTGCCTGGGCAAACACCTCCACCTCGGTGTTCATCTTGCGCAGTTGGCGGGCCAACTTAATGGCCTTGTCGCGGGGGAGAGGGGGGCTCACCACCGCCGGCAGGCAGCGCAACAGCGGCTTCAGGGCCGTCTTGGGCAGCCCCGCATAAAACGATAAGGTGGAGAGGATCTCGTCTTCAAAGTAGGGGTTGCGGTATTCCAAAAGCCGCACTTGATAGAGTTCCGGCGGCAGGGGGCGTCCCTGGGCCAGGCGAAGCAGGGATCCCACCGTCCCCATCACGTATAGGCGATCCCCCCGCTTCAACAGGGTCTCGCCCTCTTTCTGCCAGATCTTGGGAAAAACACAGGGCCGGCCCGGCCGGGAGTGATGCAGCAAGATCGCCAGGTCGTAATCCTGGGCCAGTTGCCGTAGGGATAGCCCCAGGTAAGGGTCATGGGCCGAGACCTCCAGCAGCGTCACCAGCAGCGTTTTCCCGTCCCAAGTCAAGGTGCCGTAAACGGATCCCACCAACGCTGCCGTAGCAAAAGCCCGCGCCCCCAGGGCCGTGGTGCTGTAGCTGGTTCCCAGCGTCTGCAGATGCCGCTGCATCCGCGCCGCCAGCGCAGGATCCGTGACCCGCAAAATGGTGCGGATCCCAGGTTGCAGGCTGTGGGCGGTCAGGGCGGTCTCGAGGTTGGTGAGATCGTCAGGCGTCGTGCAGATCAAAGAGCGGCTGCTTTGGATGCGGGCCTGGTGCAGCGTGCTGGCCAAGGCGTAGTTGCCTCGGATCACCACCGCCCCCTCCCGTTCCGCGGCCTTCAGCAGGGGATTGTCGCTGTCGGGCTCTACCACCACCACCTCATAGCCCATCTGCCGCAACAATTGCAGCACCAAGTAGCTCAGCCGTCCCAACCCCGCGATCACCACGTGATCCGCTTTGGGCATGCGGGCGGCCCCACCCAGCCCAAAGCGGCTGCTCACCAACTTGTCGGTCACCAATCCGTAGATTAACCCCACCAGAGCAGCCCCCACCAAGGTCATGGCCACCGCCACCACCTTCACCCCTAGAGGGGTCTCCGCTTGCTGAAAAGCTTCGATATCTCCGTAGCCCCCCGTCAGCACCACAATGGTCAGCAGCAGCGCGTCGACGACCGGCTTGCCAATCCTCCTGAAGTTGATCACCCCCAGCACCAGCATTCCTCCTAGGGTGAAGACGAGGGTGCGGACGAGGGGCTTGACCTGGAGCAGCTGCCGCAGTCCCTTGTCTAGCCAAGACAAAAAAGATTCCCAGCTGGGGGATTGGCGTCGCTGCCCCCGTTTTTGGTTTTTCGCATGAGCCCAGCGCTGCGCCCGCGAAGAACCTCGCCGCCCGTTGCGCTCCAACAGTTGCAAATAGGCCCGCGGGTCGCAGACGACCAAAATGCGATCCCCCTCCAGCAGCTCTGCCTTGGGGTCGAAATCCTCGAAAACCCGAGACTCGGAAAAGTTGGACAGTCCATCTCCAGGGTAGTGAAACAGCACCCGCGCCCGGAAAGTTTCTTCCAGTTCCTCAAGGGGCATGTGCAGCAGACGGGAGTTGTAGCCAATGGTCAGCTCCACCACGTTCCAGAGGGTGGTCTCTTGCTCAGCACCAAAGTGGACCGGATCCGCCAGCTCCGGTGGCAGCGTAGCCGGCTGAGCCTCTAGCTGAGGCAGCTCGAAGTAGCCAACAAATTCGTCCGAGACGGCCTTGAGGGCGAAGGCAGGGGCCGCTAAGCCGGCAACTGAGAGGGAAAAATGCTGCGGCAAAATTGAGTCCAAGTAGCGGGCAAGGCTAGGGTTAAACAGACGAGAGACAATACGCGCCTGCGGGTTGAGATCTCGAATCAAGAGGGCCAGCTCGAAGTTGGCTTGGTCGTTGTCCTCCAAAAGCAAGGCCACCTTAATCTGCTCAATCCCCGCCTGGCGCAACACTTCCGCCCGGTGCGGATCCCCCTGCAGGTATTGCCATCCCCCTTTCCGAGAGGGCGGCGGGCAGGGAGCCACCACCACTGCCCGCTGTCCAAATTCTTCTAGAATCTCTAGCGTCAACTCTGCCAAATCGTTGTAGCCACAGAGTAGAACGGAGGCACCTAGGGGGCAGCCATTGTCTTGTAGGTACACACTTGGCGTTTGGGAAAGAGAGCCAGCCATACCCTCTCCTCTGCTCTGCTCCCTTTATACCCAGCAAGGCAAGAGGCCTCAGCTAGCCGCGACAAGCTCCTGGCCTTCTAAGAAAGTCGGCGGAGCTCGAAAAACCGCCTAGGAGGGGCAAACTTTGGGCGTCGGCTGCTGAAAGCCCTCGCTCGTTGACGGATAGCCATAGGTGGTGTTTCATGGAATCCGTGGCTGGCGCCTTGCGCCACTTCCAGGCTCTGCAGCCTAGCGGCTGTCGCCCACCTCGGTAAAGGATAGGTCCTGGTGCCGGCTGTGGGTGACGCTTCTGTTTTTGGGTTGTGGGCAATCCCTAGTTCGCGGGGTATTGTCCTTTTGCCCACTCCCAAGATAAAACCATGGTTTGCACTGCCTCCCTTAACCCTATGCCTTCCCCCAAGGATGCTGTTCCTGTTGCCCCTGTCAAACAGCCTGCTGCCCAGGCTAGCTCTACTGCTGGCGACTCCTTTCTCCAAGGGTATGGAGCCTTTCCCGCCCATCTCATCCCCCAGGGATCCCTGCAACTCTACACCCATCCCGGTCGGGGCATGTTCACCCCCGTGATGGCGCAGGCGCTGCGCTTGGCGGGTCAGGGAACGCGGGTGTTGATTGTGCAGTTTCTCAAAGGTGGGATTAAGCAAGGCCCGGAGAACCGGATTTTGCTGGGCAGTTCGCTGGAGTGGGTTCGTTGCCGTCTACACCGCTGCATCGATACACCGCATCTGGAGCCGGAGGAGCGAGCAGCTCTGGACGAGTTGTGGCAATTTACCCAGGAGGCCGTCAGGAGTGGCCGCTATGGCTTGGTGGTGCTGGATGAGTTGAGCTTGGCCATCAAGTTGGGCTTGATTCCAGAAGAACAGGTGCTAGACCTGGTCGATCAGCGTCCGGTCTGGATGGACATGATCATCACCGGGCCCGAAATGCCGGCTTCTCTCCTGGAACGCGCCGATCTCATCACCCAACTGCGCCCACGGCAGGAGCCCTCCCGGGGCCTGGGGAGTTGCTTGGCTCCCTCGCGGGTCAGCAGTTGATAGTTTTGTGCTCCGCAGCTATACGCTCTTTCCCCCAATTCTCTGGTCCCTATGTCCTGTAGCCATGCTAAAAAGCGACCGCTGGATCCGGGAGCAAGCGCAGCGAGGGATGATCGAGCCGTTTTGCCCCGAATTGGTGCGGGCCGTGGAGTGGAATGGACAGATGCGGCCTGTTTTGAGCTACGGACTTTCCTCCTATGGCTACGACATTCGCCTTTCCCCTGTGGAATTTAAGATCTTCCGCCATGTGCCCGGTACCGTGGTGGATCCCAAGCGGTTTAACCCCAAGAACCTAGAACCTGTGGAGCTCCACCACGACGAAATGGGAGACTACTTCATCATCCCTGCCCATTCCTATGGGCTGGGGGTGTCCCTCGAGCGGCTCCACGTGCCCGACAATATTACTGTCATCTGCATCGGCAAGTCTTCCTACGCACGGGTGGGGTTGATTGCCAACCTAACTCCAGCTGAAGCAGGGTGGCGGGGCTACCTGACGCTGGAGTTTTCCAATGCCTCCAGCGCTGACTGCCGGGTGTATGCCAACGAAGGGGTAGTGCAGCTGCTGTTTTTGGAGGGGGATCCCTGTCAAATTACCTATGCCGACCGCCAAGGCAAGTACCAGGATCAGCCGCAGCAGGTGGTGGTGGCTAGGGTTTAGCAGACGGCAATGGGAAGTCCCGCGCTCTAGCGCTCGGAGGAACTGCTCAGCAGGTGTTGGGCAATGAAATCCGTGTGCACCTCACCCCGCAAAAAAGCCTCGTGACGCAGGATCTGCTGGTGAAAAGGGATCGTGGTGGGCACACCCGTGATGGCGCACTCCCCCAAGGCTCGCTGCATGCGGCGGATGGCTGCTGCCCGGTTAGGCCCCCAGACAATCAACTTGCCTAGCAGTGAGTCGTAGTAGGGGGGGATAGTGTAGTCGGTGTAGATGTGGGAGTCCATGCGCACCCCTGGCCCCCCAGGGGGCAAGTAGGCGGTGATGGTGCCCGTGCAGGGACGAAACTGTTGTTTGGGATCCTCGGCATTGATGCGGCACTCGATGGCATGGCCCCGCAGTTGCACATCCTTCTGGCGAAAGGTGAGGGGCTGGCCTTGGGCAATGCGAATTTGCTCGGCAATGAGATCCAGGCCAGTCACCATCTCAGTTACGGGGTGCTCCACCTGGATGCGGGTGTTCATCTCGATGAAGTAGAACTGGCCATTTTTGTCCAGCAGGAACTCTACCGTGCCTGCCCCCACGTAGTTTACTGCCCTGGCTACCTTCACCGCCGTGGCTCCCATGCGAGCGCGCAAGCTCGGCGTGAGAGCAGGGCTAGGGGCTTCTTCCAGCAGTTTTTGGTGCCGCCGCTGAATTGAACAATCCCGTTCATAGAGGTGCACCACATTGCCATAGCTGTCGGCCAAAATCTGAAACTCCACATGACGGGGCCGCTCAATGTATTTCTCCAAGTAGATCCCCCCATTGCCAAAGGCTGCCTGGGCTTCCCCCTGGGCGGTGCGCATCATCTTCAGCAATTCTTGGGCATCGCGGGCTACCCGCATACCCCGTCCCCCGCCTCCGGCAGTGGCTTTGATGATCACGGGGTAGCCGATTTTCTCAGCTAGCCGCAGCGCCTCTTCCTCAGAGGTGATCAACCCACGGCTGCCAGGTACTGTCGGCACGCCCACCGCCTGCATGGTTTCGCGCGCCATAGCCTTGTCGCCCATCTTGCGCATGGCCTCTGGGGAAGGGCCAATGAAAATTAAGTTGTGGTCGGCACACATCTCGGCAAACTTGGCATTCTCTGCCAAGAACCCGTAGCCCGGATGAATGGCATTGGCACCGCGGGTAAGGGCTGCCGAGATGATGTTGGGAATGTTGAGGTAACTTTTGGCCACCGGGGCCTCCCCCACACAGACCGCCTCGTCCGCCAGTTGGACATGGAGCGAGTTCTGATCCGCAGTGGAGTAGACGGCCACAGTGCGGATCCCCATTTCCTGACAGGTGCGGATAATGCGCAGGGCAATCTCGCCTCGGTTGGCAATCAGGATCTTGGTGATGGGCGGCATGAGGGACGTTTGAGGCTAGAAAAACCCCGACCGCTAAAGACCAGCGGCCTCTGCAGGTAGGCTACGCAGGTGCTGATCCTACTATGGCAAGCAGACGGAAGGGTAGAGCACCCTAGATGGGGATCCCCCCTCCGGCCAATCCAGCCGGCACCCTAGCTGGGGCTAAGGCGGCAGGGATCCGGCTTCAGCAGGATCCCAGGGGCGCAAAGGATCTCCAGGTAGAGGTTGATCTGGGTGCGAGCCATCAGAGTACAGGCTTGCGGGGGGCAAAACTCTGGTTTCTCTAGTTGTCGGAGCGAGGCCATGGCCCCAGCCACTCTCCGCCGCGAAAGCGCCAGCGGGGAAACAAAATCCGCATCACCACCCAAGCGCTGAGGTAAAGGCAAACCCAGACCACGCTGTAGTGGAGAATAAAGTCGCCCAGGTCAAACCGTTGGCTTGGGATATGGGGAAGGCCCACCAGACTCAGGACTGTGCCCAAGAAAAGCCCTTCCCAAATGCCGGCCAAAAGCTGTAGGATCCCAGGCCAATCGTGATCCCACCTCCACCCCATCAGGTAGTTATAGACAACATCCCAAAGACAGCCAAACAAACCTACGTAGAACAGCACCCAAAAATAGGTAAGGCTGCCTCTATGTCCAGTCAGTCCAAAGTAAAAAGGCAAAGTCGCTAAAACACCTACAGTAGCCAGTAAAAAAATGCGGGTTTGCCAACGGCCAATGAGAGTGGGTGTCATGGTTTCCTCCAGTTTCGTTGGCCCCAATCGTTAGTTCGTTTGGCTTCAGTTCAAAGGCTAAGGGCTGAGGTTCAAGGCCCACTTGCACCACTGCCACAGGGATCGGATCCCTTCTAGACCTTTAACTCCTGGTGCCCCCAGCCGAGCCAAGTGCTCCACCGATCGATGGGCACAGTACTGCAGGCCCAAAAACGTATCCACCGGCGCATAGGGTCCACCTAAGGTGATGATCCCGGCAGCGTACATCCGTCCATCCCCGTTGCGCATCTCCACCAGCTCAAAATCGTTGGAAACATGTAGGCGTCCGTGGGGATTGAGGGGCAGATTATTGAGGAGGGGATTGGTCATGGGATCCGAAACCAAGCCCGTGCAGTCGATAACAAAATCGGCTTCCACCTTCAATTGGGTGTTGTTGTGGGTACCTCGAATGTAGGTTACCGGCTTGCCCTTGTCGCCGAGAGCCACCGATTCCACCTTGCCAAAGAGTACCAGCCCTCCTGCAGCCCTTGCCGCACAATCCGCCGCCACCTGCGCCGACTTGCCGTTGTAGTGCCGCCCCAGGCTTCCAGTAGTTCGCGCCGTTCCAGGGGGGTTGCTGCTTCCAATTTGGCGCGCAGAACCCCACCCCAAGTGCCCTTGGGCCAGTTGAAGGGCTGAAACTCCCAATGGTTCTCCACTACTCGTTTGGCCCGTCCGAAGCGATTGCCACTCTTGGGCGCACGGCTCAGATGCACCACCGAGATGCGAGGGTTGACTTTGCGGGCTTCGTAGAGGCGCTCCAGCACCTGAGAAGCGACGATCCCGAACCCCCGCATCAAAACGGTGCCGCCTTGTTTTTCCAATTGCTCATAAACATGATCATGGGGCTCGTAGCCGTGTACCACCGACTTTAGATCGCCAGTTTTTTCCCGAAACTCTTGCAGATCGTTGAGCAGTCTGATGGCCGGGTACCTAGTTGCCAAATGCACGTACTTGGCCACCATAAACTCTGTCAGCCTCTGGAGGAGGGATCACCAGCGAAGCACTTAAGACCAAATGTCC
>NZ_JANSIV010000150.1:0-550 GCF_047502705.1 Synechococcus sp. H70.1 | reverse complement strand
ATTGGGGAGTGTTTCCATTTTCTCGGGAGCCCCCCGAAGGGGGAACGACGGCCGCAAGGTCCTCCTGTCGCGGGCGCCGATGAGTTTCCAATTTCTAGGGATCCCCCCGAAGGGGGAACTCCTAAAGCTTCCGAGCAAGGATACTTGGAAAGAACTACCCATGTTTCCAATTTCTAGGGATCCCCCCGAAGGGGGAACCCCCGGCCCCGGCCGCGAAGAAAGCCTCTAGCCGCCGCTAGTTTCCAATTTCTAGGGATCCCCCCGAAGGGGGAACACCGGGTTGCCCAGTGGGTCAAGACCGGCAAGATGAAGCGTTTCCAATTTCTAGGGATCCCCCCGAAGGGGAACCAGCCGGAGGACGTAGACTACATCTGGCCCGCAATGGTTTCCAATTTCTAGGGATCCCCCCGAAGGGGAACCAATCGCAGGCAGAGGGAGGAATTAGCAGCGATTTTATTTTGTTTCCAATTTCTAGGGATCCCCCCGAAGGGGAACCTCTACCCCTATTAAACCCAAGCGGGGCGAGGAATGCAAGACCCATTTGCGAGGG
>NZ_JANSIV010000149.1:0-557 GCF_047502705.1 Synechococcus sp. H70.1 | reverse complement strand
TCGCCTGGCCGTGAAGCTGCAGGATGAGTCCAAAGGTTTGGGGTACCTCGGCATTACCTTGGACATTACCGAGCAAAAGCGGCTGGAACAACGGGTGCAAGAACAACAGGAGCGCTTTTGCGCCTTTCTCAACAACAGCCACGACATTTTGTGCTGGATCGATGCCCAAGGCTTGGTCTATCCTCTCAATCGCCCAGTTGCTGAGAAAATTTTAGGTCGTTGTCCTAAGGAGCGAGAACTTATACCTTTGGATTGGGTTCACCCAGAAGATCAGGAGATTATTGCCAGTGCTCTTGAACAACTCAAGGCTCGACCTGGCGAAACGCTCAGCTTTATCTATCGGGCACAGCATGCGGATGGCCATTGGGTATGGCTAGAGAGCCGCTGTACTAATCTTTTGCAGGATCCTGCGGTGGCAGGAATCGTCTGCAGCACCCGCGACATTACCCAGCAAAAAGAGACAGAACTGGCGCTGCGGGAAAGCGAAGCCCGCCTCAAGGCCATCCTCGACGGGATCCCTTTTCCCATCTTTGTTAAAGATTTGCAGGGCCGCTACT
>NZ_JANSIV010000148.1:0-559 GCF_047502705.1 Synechococcus sp. H70.1 | reverse complement strand
GGATAGAGTGTCGTGTTGAACAGGAGGCAGCAGCGGTTTGCCGTCGATGAGGATGGCCTTAATCCGGTCTGAAATCGCCTTGAGGTCGGTGATGGAACGGGTCAGAAACAAAACAAAGTAGGGGCTTTTGGGAAAGGCTTTGATGACAACCCGCAACGCCGGAGTACCTGCCAAAAGGTAGTCCGCCTCTTGGCCGGGGCTAACGGTTTGACAAAGGCGGCTATTGGCCTGCAACAAGTCGCCGGCGTAGGTGCCTAAACGTTCTAGGGCTTGCTCCTCTTGGGAGTCGCTGGCATAGGTTACTTTGGCTACTGTGGCACCGTCAGTGACCCGCCCTATCAAGACGGCAATGAGGCCAGGGAGTCCAGCAATATGCTGCTCAATTACACTTTGCAGGGTGCGGACAGCCATGCTCTCCTCTGAGGTTAAGACTAGGTTATCCCCTTATTGTAGCGATTAGGAAGCCTAACCTACGAATATTTACCGATGTTAACGAAGCTCCCCGAGGAGGCTCAGCCCTCGCGCCACGGATCCCAGTTCTCATGAAATTTGCCTTCCA
>NZ_JANSIV010000147.1:0-562 GCF_047502705.1 Synechococcus sp. H70.1 | reverse complement strand
CTACGATCCAGTGCTCGCTGCGGTGGTAGTGCATCTGCAGGCTAAGGCGATGGCCGGGCTTGACCTCGATGCGCTTGATTTTGTACATTGGGCCTTCATCCAAGATCCAGAAGGCTCCCCAGGGGCGGGTCTGAGCCTGGGAGGGCAAAAGCTCCAGTGCCGGAATTGCTGCGTCGTTCATGTCCCGCACAGACTGTAGCATTGAGGTCACACCTTGTTCCACTTCAGGGACTCTCTTATCTTCATCTGCGGCGCGGCAACTTTTCATCGACCATCTTGCTGAACCCAATACGCCAAAACTCGTAGAAAAAAAGTCTCGAGAAGGGGAATACTAACCCGCCCTTGCATCTCTAACAGTTTTTGCAAAACTTGTTGGCATCAAGTTGCTTTTAGGATCAGCTAGGGTGTTGCAGGGCCCTAGGCCGTCAAGTTTAGCGAAACTCGTTCATAGGGCATGGATGTTTGTAAACCGGCTTAAAGCCATCTTGAGGCTCGTTGCGCCGGTAGGGATCCCTTTGCTGCTCCTGGCTGGCCTCTTGTGGGGGCTGAAGGAAGGCTGGGG
>NZ_JANSIV010000146.1:0-564 GCF_047502705.1 Synechococcus sp. H70.1 | reverse complement strand
AGTTGTTTTATATCTCCAGGAGCTCCGCTCGCGGACATGGGCCGGTGGTGCTGGGCAAACTCAAACCGAGAACCCTCAGCAGGCGTTTTAATAGCGAGATTGGAAATTCCGCCGCCGGTCGCCGCCGTTTGAGTTGGCAGACCGGAAGCCTGAGGTGGGGCGTTCTTCTCGGGGGCGAGCCTTGTTGACCTTGAGGTTGCGGCCCATCCATTCTGCGCCGTCCGGAGCGGCAATGGCAGCCTGCTCTTCGGCTTCAGAGCTCATTTCCACGAACCCAAAACCGCGGATGCGGCCTGTCTCACAGTCGGTGGGGATCTGCACCCGCTTCACGGAACCGTACTCAGCAAAAACAGCGGTCAAATCCGCTTCCGTCACCTTAAAGGAATTGACATCGACGATCTCCGAAAGAGAGAGGAACAAAAAGCGAGATATTCGGAGAGCCGTCTGCCAATACAAAACGTGAAAACCCGCCAAGATCAGAAGAACCGAACGCTACAACCGACATCTATCTCGAACACAGAGATGGGGGATAGCCACTCCCATTGCACGAAAATAGCCAGTGCC
>NZ_JANSIV010000145.1:0-572 GCF_047502705.1 Synechococcus sp. H70.1 | reverse complement strand
GCGGGTGCAACCTGCGGACTCCCCTCCCGGCTGCTGAAGATGTTGGAGACCAGAGTTATCAGGCGGGGGCCTTGGTTGCCTGCCCTGGCAATAGGCTGCTGGGGTGTCCCCTGCTCCTGGAGCCTTTGCAAAGCCTGCTGAGAGGGCCAGGCAAGAAAACCTTCCCGGTAAGGATCAGGATCAACCCTAAAGAACTCACTGCGCCCGGCGCAGTCGTTATCACCTTGCCTTGCGAGGGGTCCCAGTTCAAAACGCTCGATCCGCGCGTTGCCTTCCCAGGGAGTGTCCCCTGTTGGGTTGCCGGCGTTGTTGTAGTTGCGGCGCAGGTAGTACACCACCAGAGTGTAAATGCCGCGGCGGCTGACCAGCGTGTCCCAATCCGCATTTCTGCCGTTTGTGATCGGGAACCCAGGGGGTGGTTGGGCAGGCAAGATGGCACGGCCTTCGCGAATCTCTTGCAAGGTGGGGATTGTGTCTCCCGGAGTACCGTCCTTTTGCCGAGTACGGTAACATCCCTGCGGGATCGGTTCCAGCTTCCAAAAGGCAACAACCGGGATAGCATCATCGGGGCG
>NZ_JANSIV010000144.1:0-575 GCF_047502705.1 Synechococcus sp. H70.1 | reverse complement strand
GAATTTATAATAAGTTTTTGGTTGGCTGGGTAGCTCAACTGGTTAGAGCGTGGGATTCATAACCCCAAGGTTGGGAGTTCGAGTCTCCCCCCCGCCACCATTTTATTTTATCTGACAGCAAGTTCTGGCTTCTTGCTTCAAGGTAAAACTCTAAAAACTCTTGAACAGAATCAAGCCTAATCTCAAAAAACGTTTAGTAGAGTTTCAATTTCTTGATATAATATTCGGCAATGAAAACCTGCCCGAAGTGTCACTCTTCATATTCAGATGAGACTCTGAATTTTTGCCTTATCGATGGCACTCCGTTGGTTAAAGTAGATGTTCCTCGTGACGTAACTTCTGGCGTGAATCTAGAAGAAGACACACTTATTGATTCAAAAGTTCATAACTTAAACTTAACAGGAAGAGAACGGCCAGCTCTGCCTACTCAATCTACCGGTAGTAGCCGCAACAAAAAGTTCCTTTTTCTAGGTTTAATCGGATTAGCAGTTTTGGGGATTTTCTTTTTCCTGCAAGATAGAATGCGACCTTCATCAGAGCCTGCTGACGTTCCGAAGCAAGTGAGTATCTCTACC
>NZ_JANSIV010000143.1:0-3160 GCF_047502705.1 Synechococcus sp. H70.1 | reverse complement strand
AAAAAAATGCAGGGCTTCTTTGGCCGCGACGTGGAGGTGCAACTGCAGCAACCCCGAGAGCATCAGGTGGAGCTGGCGCTCATCGCCTGTCCCGGATCCCAGGCTACCGGAACAGGGTGAGAGGGCTTGGATCCCTTCACGCTAACTTCTGTCGGTCTCAGCGGCCCAATCCTAAATAATCCAAGTACGCAAGATCTAGATTTCCTCAGGGCTCAAGTGGCCCAAGCGATCCATGCCGGTGCCGTTGCGGCGAATATAGGCCAGTTCGGGAGAGCCACTGTGTCCGATAAACGATCCGGGAAATTCTCCTTGGGGATCACCCACAGGGGGTCTCGGCGTCGGCACAGTTCCCGTCCCAAGCTCCGATAAGGGATCGGGGGCGTCGGCCCCTTCTCCTTCCCTAATTCAAGGGGATCCCTGCCGACCGCTGAATAACAGCATGGCGAGCCAACCAGCGCTGTTTCAGCAACTCGCTACTTTCCGATCCCGGTGTTACGTAACGCATCACCGCGGCATAGCTATCCAAAGAGCTGCGACGCATCCGACCGGTCCGCTGATGACAACCCACACAGCTAGCATCCAGTAGGGGCTTAATATCTCGCTGGTAGGTGTATTGAGGCTCGGTACGGAAAGTCAACTCTATGGGACTCTGTAAATCTAGCTCTTTGGTGGCAGGCAAGATTACTCTGTAATCAGTGCTGTAACTGAGTAGCTGTAAAGGCTTGATGATCAGCTCGTTTCCCTGAATATCAAAGGCCACTTCCAAAGGAGGCTGGATCCCAAAGGCTAAACTTGCTATTCCTATCGGAAGTTCTCGATCAAAACGTAGGCGAATGCTTTGATCAACCCGGATCCCCCTTTGGCCATCGGAAGGATTGCTAGGGACCAATGAGAAAGAGAGGTAAATTCTACCTGAGCTTTTTGGGTTAGCGACTTTGGCTGTGAAAGAGTTAATGTATTGGGACAGAAAGTTGTATATTGCTTAACGATGGATTTTACTGCCAGAAACTACGAGGTAATTACACTAGGAATAGAGGCACTTTTTGTTTCTCACCTTGTCCTAGTACTTCTAAGGCAAGCTACCCAGTCTGCGGCTGCGCCTGAAATTGTTGTGACAAAGTCTACCAAACTAAAGAGCACGATTGTTCGGCAGGCTGTGAATAGCTTTGCCCCTGCACCTGCAGAGAGAGATGATAGGCTTGTGGCCATCCCATCTCGCTCGAAGCCAGCACCCAAGCTAGCCCAAAGGTGAGCAAGGGGGATCCCAGCCTCAGCCAAGGCCGGCGGTGAGAGTTCGACATCAGCATTAGGCAGCAACGTATCTTAGGGCTGGCAGTTTCTTTTGGCAAAGCAATCGGTTTGAGAAAATGACAGTCGCTGGTAAACCACTCTCCTAGTCCTCTAAAATAGTTGGGGTAATCAAGACAACAACTTCACTCCTGGTGTTAGTCGTGTTTTGCCTACGAAAGAGAGCACCTAGCAGAGGAATCTCAGCAAGAAGTGGAACTTTGTCAACAGACACTCGATCTTCCTCTCGGATCAATCCTGCTAAGAATAGTGTTTCCCTGTCTTTAAGTCTGACTTGCAAAGAGCCAACAGAACGCTGATTAAGCAAGCTAATTACACTTCCATCTGCTAAAGTAACTTGGGAGCCGATAGATGAAACCTGCGGAAGAAGATTTAACGTAACGTAGCCATTGTCATCAATCCTAACATTTTGAATAATTAAATTGACCCCTGCGTTTCCTTTTTCAAAGACAACTGTTGATGCACCTGTTGCAGGGTCCGTTACCAATCTCCTGTTAGTGATAACTTCTTGTCCAACCACAATGGCCGCACCTGTATTGTTGGCAACAACTACTTTTGGATCGGCTAGTATCTTAGCCGTTCCTGAAGCAATGGCTGCATCTATACGGGCTGCAAGAGACTGCTGAAGTCGATTCAGAGTGTTGAACACAAGCGAGCCTCCAGTTCCCGCAGAAGGAACTACGCCAACATCAGGAATTGAGGATCCTGCGGGCTGGTTGAGAGGAGTTCCTCCAAAGACGGTGTTATCTCCGGAGCCTAATGCAAAGTTTCCAGAAGCACCGCCTAACGCAACTCCCAGATCAGAGTTATTATCCAGGTTAACCTCAATAAACCTAGCACTAACTAAGACCTGCCGACTTCTAAGATCAATTTGAGCAAGATAGGCTGCAATTACATCATGCTGGGCAGGCGTGGCAACAATAGTTAGTGAGTTCGTTCTAGGATCCGCTTGAATAGCTGACTCTTGAGCAAGAGGAATGCCCGATGCTTCTAGGATAGCCAAAATTCTACTTCTGATCTCACTTGGAGTAATACTTAATTGTCTAGCACTAATCTCAACTGTTGCTTGCCCGCCTCCAGCCCCCGAAGCAGTAAGATTAAAGGTCTGTGCCTCCTCTTCAATTCTTAGTTGATTAAGCCTATATGTTTTGACAATCTGCTGGCCAACCCCAGGAAGTTTAGTGCCGATGAAAACTGTTTGCCCTACACGGGTTGCTTGCAGTTCCTTCAGCCGCAAGATAAAGTTGAACGTTTCCTGTAAGGGTGAGTCGGCCACGTCTAAGGAAATCGTCAAGTCCGGAGGAACGTCGTTAAGGACTACATTTAGTCCAGCTCGACGTACCAAGAGACTCAACACATCACCTACGGGAGCATCCCTCAGGGTTAAGGTAATCTTGGCATTTGAGCCCAAGTCAACTGGAGGGGGAGCAGGAAGGATGCTGCCGACTGCAAGATCCCCTGCCGGAGGAGCTACTGCTCGACCCTGGAAGGGAGAAGTAGTGGGATCAACGGATCCCGGCGGCAGTTGGGGTTGGTTAAGCTGCCCCACGGAGGGCACCTGAGAAATGACCGGCCCAGGAGAAGCTGGCTGAGCTGGCGGGGAAGGGGGAGGAGTTTGAACAAGCGGCTGAGGAGTAGGGGCTGTTCCCTGGGGAGAAGGAGGGTTTTGAACAGCTGGAGGGGAAGCAGGAGCCGGCGGTGGGGCCACAGGCTGAGGTCGGGTTGGCGAGGCCGGTTGATTGGGCGCTACTTGGCTAGGCGCTGCCGCTACAGGAGCCGGTGGAGCAGAGGGCAAGCTCTCAAACTCGAAGACCAGCTGCGTCGGGCTGCGCTGGGCCAGCAAGCCCTGGGG
>NZ_JANSIV010000142.1:0-582 GCF_047502705.1 Synechococcus sp. H70.1 | reverse complement strand
GCGAGGGGGGAACACAGGGCGCACCGCCGTGCGCCCCTACACCCCTCTCCCACCCGGTGGGAGAGGGGCTGGGGGTGAGGGCGAAAAAGCGTGCGAACCCCGCACACAGTGAACTCAAGCGATGTACCCTTATCAGACCTGAAGGAGGGGGGCAACTCACGAACTCTGACCACGCGATTGGTACAAGCAGCAGGAAAACGCGCGGCTACACCGAATCGTGCCTCTATCTGGGGGCTACCGATGGAGAACGGCAAGCAAGCAGCGGAGTGGTTCCGCCAGACCTACGCCGCGCTGAAAACGCAGGTCGCGCGCGTGGTGGTCGGTCAAGAGGAGGTCGTCGAGAATACGCTGGTCGCCGTGTGCGCGGGTGGGCATGCGCTGCTGGAGGGCGTGCCAGGACTGGGCAAGACACTGCTCGTGCGCACGATTGCGCAAGCGCTGCACCTGGAGTTCGCTCGCATCCAGTTCACGCCCGACCTGATGCCCGCCGACATCACGGGCACGAATATCCTTGTGGAGAGCGAAACGGGCGCACGCACCTTCGCCTTCCGCCCTGGACCCGTGTTCACCAACATCCTGCTG
>NZ_JANSIV010000141.1:0-587 GCF_047502705.1 Synechococcus sp. H70.1 | reverse complement strand
CTCATAGAAGTTGTGGGCGATGAGGTTGAAGATGTCTTCCTCCAGGTTGGCGCCGGTGCAGGAGATGGCGTGCACCTTGTTCTGCCGAATCATCTCAGCCAGGGAAAGCCCTAGCTCCGCCGTGCTCATAGCGCCTGCCAAGGTCACCATCATCTTGCCGCCTTTTTCTAGGTGAGCGGCGTAGCCCTTGGCGGCATCCAGCAGGGCGGCGGCGTTAAAGTGGCGAAAGTGATGCTCAATAAATTGGCTAATAGGGCCTTTGGCCCCTGCTTCTGCGGTTATCATTGTTGGGTTTCCAAGCGAGACGGGTTCGCCTTCCCAAAGCACAGACTCAGCATTCTAACCAAGCCTAAGAGTACTGGCAAGCTTTTAGGGAGTTTTGGACATTGCCGGCATGGCCACTGCTCCGGAGTACTATCGGCCGCTGCCGCAGCTGGTGTTCGAGGCGCAAGCGGTGCACCGACAGCACCACCCTCCCAACCGGGTTCAACTCTGCGCCTATTGCCCCCAAAGCGCCCGCTACTCGACAGGGATCGAGACCAACCCCTTGACCTTGCGGGGTTCGCTGCGCCAGCACGGCGCCACCC
>NZ_JANSIV010000140.1:0-590 GCF_047502705.1 Synechococcus sp. H70.1 | reverse complement strand
CTATCAAGCTCTAACCGACGCGCTGGTGGACAGTTGGCATCGCGGCTATCAGCGCGCTGATGAGCTACGGCTGTTGGTGGACGGTTACCTGCTGGCCTTGCGAGCTGGAAAACAATTGGAGCCCTTTGAGATCTACCGCCTTGAGGATGAGGTCAACCGCTTCCTCTACGATCCGTCCAACTTCAGGGAGCCGGAACGGGAGCTGGAGAAGGAGCCGATGCACGGCTAGGGACTGGCTTTGAGAAGGAGGAGGGATCAAGCAGCGGTAGGCGGCTAGTAGGCTATTCCAGTCCTATGGCAGTTTGGGATACCCTGGCAACCTCCCGGCGCCCGGCTCTGCTGGGATCTGGCCTAGGCTTGGGAATAGCCCTGACCCTCTGGTACGGGGTGTTTGGCTACCACGTCCTGCAGATGGGTATCTGGCTGCTGAGCATCCTACTGGTGGGGCTGTATGTAGCCCAGTTTCCCCCGGCTCGGCCCCCCTGGGATCCGACGCGGCTGCGCTGGCGTCAGGAGTTGCTGCACCTGGGGCTATTGGCGCTGGTTTTTGCCCCCATCTACCTCTACGACCTGGCCAACATCCCTTTTCA
>NZ_JANSIV010000139.1:0-591 GCF_047502705.1 Synechococcus sp. H70.1 | reverse complement strand
GGTTGCGCTGGGGGGAGCTGCCTCTGCAGAGGGAGATCAGTTGCCATTAGGCAGTTACTCCAGCAACAAGCCGGGGGGCTAAGCTTACCAGTTGGAGGTGAGACAGTGCTATGGGTAAGATACAGGGAGGATAGAGGTAAAGCTCAAGAGAGAGAGACAAGAGAGGTGGCTGGGCCTATGACTCGGTAAGTAAGACAAAGGAAGAAAGATGGCGGGGAAGCTATTGTCTTATGTCTATTCAAACTAACTATAACTAACTGGTCCTGGAAGATTTTAGCTCGAAGCTCTCCGAAGGAAGAGTCAGGGTTTGCTGAACTTTGTGGGAAAGCGTGACATCTTATCCTAAGTTGTGACGGAGCTGAAATGTTGACTTCGTGGAGAGGGCGTTTTCTCTAGAATGGGATCGCTAGGTTGGACTACCGAAAAAAACGGTGCCCTCCAGCAGAGAAAGGACTTCCTTCCGCTAAGACAAGTGGCTAGACTGCTCCTATGCAACCCCCCCTAACCTTAGTCTGCAAGCTAGCCCTCCCTCCGGCACAGGCGGCTGGAGCTACCTTGCGGGCTTACATGCTCTGCACCGCCAGCGCTAAT
>NZ_JANSIV010000138.1:0-600 GCF_047502705.1 Synechococcus sp. H70.1 | reverse complement strand
ACCTCACACCCATCACCTTCCGCCCTGGGCCAGACTTTGCTCCTATCACGCCGCCGCCCATTCAGCCCGACCTGCCGGATCCGCCGCAATTTGGGCCAGGGGGCGGCTTCAATGTCGATCAGCCTGTCTCGATCTCTTACAGAGTGGAATTGACCAACCTGATTGTCCGAGGGGTGATTGCGAGTGTAGACATTCAGGTCTTGAATATCACTTGCGGAACGGATGTTACTGGCGTAATCCGGCCCGAGGCCCTGAGCCAGTTTAGGAACCTGCTGATTGGAAGAGGCAACACGTTCACCGACGCTAACGGATTTAACTTTAGCTATACATTTCCAACAGACCCTAGGTTTTTCGAGGACTTGAGGATTTTTTCAAAGGCGATTAGAAGGATCGAAGGCGAAGAAATACTGACAGGGGACGACATTGTTTTTGTTCTAACTATCCGAGATAGCTTTGGTCAAGTTTTACGGGTTGACGACTCGATTTTCAATCCAGGGGAAACTCGAAGCGAAGTTCGTGGCTTTGCAATTCCAGCCTGTAGCAATCTCCCTCAGCCAACGCCTACCCCGACGCCGACACCCCTGCCGCCTGTACCTACGC
>NZ_JANSIV010000137.1:0-600 GCF_047502705.1 Synechococcus sp. H70.1 | reverse complement strand
ATACGCAAGAGCACCTATCCAAATCCACACCCATTCTCGACAGCTTTCCAAGGATTGCCAAGTATTACAATCAACAGCTCACGTGGCTTCGGGAGCAACACAAGAGGAAACCTCACAGGTTCATATAGGCCTGAATCCAGCCTGCCAGCCGCTGCGCCAAGGCAAGGGCTTCCGGCTCGCCTTTTTTGATCGCCGATTGGCTACTGAAACACGCGATTACTTCTTCAAGCTCTTGTTCAAAAGCACCGCGGCGAAACTGCAAGCGTACCTGAGCTTGTATCTGAAAGCTTTCCTGGGCCTCTTTATCCAGGATCTCTTGTCCCAGCCGCTGCAGCCGCACCCCTTGCAATTGAGCGAGAGGATAAGAGAAGACCTGCTGCCGCCAAATCCCCCAAGGGCCACCCAGCCGGGTCAGGGTCACCCGCTGCCGCTCCCGATCCACACTCAAAATCTGCCCCAGCCCCCAAGGGATCCCAATCCCCAGGCCCGCTGCTACAGCCAGCAGCCCCAGCAGGGGGGAAGGCTGCCAGAGCTGGGATCCCAGTGCCAACAACCCCAGCCCCGCCCCCACCCGCCAGGCCAGTTGCTCAGGGGTAAACC
>NZ_JANSIV010000136.1:0-608 GCF_047502705.1 Synechococcus sp. H70.1 | reverse complement strand
GAAAAAGCAAAAGCAACGTTTCCAATTTCTAGGGATCCCCCCGAAGGGGGAACAAGGGGAGGACTGTGACGGTGGGTATGGACGTCACGGTGTTTCCAATTTCTAGGGATCCCCCCGAAGGGGGAACAACTGGACCCAATTCGTCAACGGCACCCTGCGTTCGGAGTTTCCAATTTCTAGGGATCCCCCCGAAGGGGGAACCCCGAGCGGAAACAGCCCTACGCTAGTCAATCTTCACGTTTCCAATTTCTAGGGATCCCCCCGAAGGGGGAACGAAAAGCAACCGGTAGAGAAGCCGGGGGTTTCTTACAGTTTCCAATTTCTAGGGATCCCCCCGAAGGGGGAACGTGATAGCTGCGATCTGACTCTCTGAACCCGAGGGGCGGGGGTGTTTCCAATTTCTAGGGATCCCCCCGAAGGGGGAACCTCCGTGGTGCACCCGAGAGGGATAAGCTGCGCTTCGTATACTTGTTTCCAATTTCTAGGGATCCCCCCGAAGGGGGAACATGAGAGTGGTCAAGCGGTTAATCCGCGAGAGGGGAGTGTTTCCAATTTCTAGGGATCCCCCCGAAGGGGGAACGACGGCCGCAAGGTCCTCCTGTCGCGGG
>NZ_JANSIV010000135.1:0-3345 GCF_047502705.1 Synechococcus sp. H70.1 | reverse complement strand
CATTGCTGCAGAGGGAAGGGCCCTGCGGCCTGCCGGCACACCCCAGCAGCACCAGACCCAACAGCCAGACCAACCTTTTGGCCATACTCACCTCTTACCTAAGCTGGTGTTAGCCTACCACAAACCGTAACCCCCCTCTCCTCCGCCCCCACCGCTTTGCTGCTGCGGCTAAACGCCAAAAGGCCCCCTCTTCCCTACGGGAGAAGGGGCCACCCTCAGCCTACACCCGGAGCCTAGAGAGTAGCGGGATCGGTGTTCTGGAACAGCTCTTTTTCAGGAGCGACGGGGAAGATGTTGCCCGTAGCGTCAATGGTCCCATTATCCGCTTTTTTGATGCCAATGCCAACTTTGTTCGTCACCGTTGTAAACCTATTTCCAACTATAGTTACCTTGTTAGTAGTATGGGTTGTTTTAACTCCAATGGCGCCTTGGTTCTGACCTGGCGTGCCATTGATCTTAATTATAGAGCTTTGCACGCTAGAGCCTGCAGCACTCAATTGGATGGCAACCGTTGGGTCTCCATTGGTTCCACTTACAATCGACGAAAAATCGACCGTGGTTGCGGTGACCACTAGCTTGGTGTTGGCGCTGTTGCCTTTAATGCCGACAACATTTGTGCCATTACTAGCGATAGATTCAATAGTACTTCCGATGATTTGGAGGGTTGTGTTGCTGCCATCATGGAAAATAGCCACGGTCTTGTTCTCGTTGCCCTGGATGGACAGGGTGAGGCCCTCCAGAACGATGTTGGTGTCGGCAGCAGTGACCCCGACGCATTTCTCTTGTTCTCCCAACCCCTTACAATTAATCGTCATATTCTTCAGAGAGGTGCCCTTGTCGGCAAGGGTGATGGCCGTACTCGCCGTACCTGTTGGGTTGTTACTGGTGATCTTGAAGCCCTGCAGCTTATAGCCTTTGTTGAGGGTTAGCTTGAAGTCGCCCAAATTGAAGTTAAAGCCAGCAGGGCCGATCACAGTAACGGATCCCCTGTCCAGGTTAGGAGAAGCAATGATGCCAGTAGCGTCCTCCGTTATAGGGCTGAGGATCGTCACCGTTACATCAGTTCCTCCGCCAGTGCCAGAGCCAAGGGTCTCAGCCGCGGCTTCAACGAGGTCAGCAGCATCCCGCGTGTCGTGGAGAACGTTCTCCAGCGTCTTAAAGGGCTGAGCGGCCGTACCGGAGTTGCCGTCGTCTCCGTTAACCGGATCCACGAAGAACTGGCCCACAGCAGCCGGGAGCGCCTTGACCTCGACATTAAACTGCCCCAAATCCTGGTTGAAGAGCTCGATGACCCCTGTGGTACCCGCCGGCGCTGTCGTGGTTACCGTAACTGTCTGGTTGGTGTTGAAGTTGACGTTGTTGAAGAATAACGAGTCCTTGTCAGTGGCAAAGCCTGTCGGTGGCGTGATGGTAATGGTGAGGGGGTTAGAGGGGGCAGCCGCCAGCTTCACGTTGAAGGTCTTGAGACCACTGTTGGCAGTGGGAATCTCCAAGCTGGTGGGGCTGACCACAATAGAAGACGATTGCCCAACCGTAACATCGACAACCTTGTCTGTGTAGCCAGAGGCGGAGAACTTGACGGTGCCCTTGGTGCCAGGAGCCGCCACGCTCTTCACCGTGACTGTGCCGCTGAAAACAGTGGGCGTGAAGTTCAGCGTAGTCGGCGTAACCGTAATGCCCGTTGAGGGCGTCGCCGTCACTGTTACGTTCCCCGACGGCTGGCTGGGCAAGGTCACCGTCACTATCTGGCTAGAGCCACTCGGAAGCGTCAGGGTGGCAGGCTCTACCTTTATCTGGCTGGGATCCGGCGTTGGGCTTGGTGTGGCGGTCGGTGTTGGCGTGGATGTAGGTGTTGCCGTCGGGCTGGGCGTGGGCGTAGGTCTAGGGAAGAAGTCGTCGATCCGGTCTTGGGTGACTTTGACATCCGGAATCTTCAGCGTGCTGGAGAGAAACTGGTTGACCCTACTAGCATCCCTCCCTACAGTAACTACCGCAAACAGCACCGCCGCGTCCTCGCATTTCACCCTGCCGTCGCCCGTGAAGTCGGAAATATCTGGCTTGAGCGGGTCGCCCAGCCCCGTAACCTCAGCAGCAGTGATCGGCGGCTGAACCTTCAGGGTATTGTTGACAAAATTCACAATCTTGGTGGGGTCGCTCGTCTCGAGGGTGCAGGCGGCAAAGAGCACCGCTGCGTCCGTGATTTTGATGGAGGTCTTCACCCCGTCGTAGTAGAAGGCGATGCCGTCGGTGGCGGGGGCTGCCGTCTCGGGCAGTTGCACCGAGATGGTAGAAGGCACCTGCGTAGCGGTGGGCGTGTCAGAAGAGCAAGCGGCCATCACCCCGGCCACCGAGGAGGCCAGGGCCAGAGAAACTAGGGAAGAGCGCAAGCCAGGCAAGAAGTTGCGGTTAGGCATCGTCACCAATCTCCGAAGATAAGGTCTTGACCAAGGGTTGAAGTCTTGGCAAGCGCAGCCCGGCTCACTCGACAGGGAAAACCATATCAAACCTGGTAATAGAATACCCAACCAGGGGCCAAAACGTACAGTAGGGAACCCAAAAAACCGGGAATGCGCAGGCAAGACGGAGAAGGAAGGGCGACCTGGCAGTGTGTAGCAACGCTTTTGTTGACTCAACAGGAACAGGTCGCCCTGATAGCGCTAGCCCAAGGCTAGTTGACCGAGATGGCCGTGCCGAAGTTGAAGTAGGTGGTGCTGCCGGGGTTTGTGGTGTTGTCGAAGGTGTTCAGCGTCGTGCCGCCCACCGTGATCGCCGACGGCGAGGCAATGGCCGGCGTTATCCGGATCTGGCCGCCGAAGGGAATGGTGAACGGCTGGGAGAAGGTGGCCACGTTGCCAGACACCGACGTGGAGGTGGCGATCACCGGCGACCCTCCTGCACCCGTCACCGTCACTATCGCGTTGGCAGGCAGCCCCGGGATGGTGATCTGCGGGCCCACAGGCGCCGGCGGTGCGGGCGGCGCGCCACCTGGACGGAACTGTAGGCTGGCCCCTGGGCCAAAGCCTACCGCCGAGCAGAGGGCATCCGCCACCGCGCCGAAGACGTTGGAGGTAAAGGGAGCCAGCGCCGGCGACCTATCTAAGAAGTTCACCAGATTACCTGGCGCACCCGCCAAGCTCTCAAGGCGTCCACACACCACAAAGCCAGGGATAGGCATCGGCGTGATGGTGTTGTTGAAGAAAGCCTGCAGAATGGTGCCTTCGCCGCCCAGCGCCCCGGCCGCGGTTGGCGTGAGGTCAACACTTGGACGAGCGTAGATAGCTCCCGTGCCCTCGGGCGGTTGGTTGAAGACGTTGCCCGTCACCGAGGCCTTGGCAAAGGGCGAGA
>NZ_JANSIV010000134.1:51731-70332 GCF_047502705.1 Synechococcus sp. H70.1 | reverse complement strand
CGTGGCCATTCTCCAACAGTCCTGAGCCTTTCTGTCCTTGTTACTCCGCCCAGAGCCCATTTAACGGACAGCGTGCTCGACCGGGATCTCCTTCAGCCTTGGGGAGAGGGATCCCTCTTCGCGACTCAGAGTAAGTAGAGCAGGATAAACAACACAATCCAAACCCCATCCACAAAGTGCCAGTAGATCTCAGCAGCCTCGACGCCAAAATGACGTTGGGCGCTGTAGTGGCCTGGCTTCAGGGATCGCCAGAGCACCGCCAAAATAAACAGCAACCCCGCCGCCACGTGCAGCCCGTGGAACCCCGTCAAGACATAGAAGGCACTGGCAAACAAGTTGGTGGTGAGGCCAAACTCCAGGTGGCTGTACTCGTAGAGCTGCCCGGCCAGGAAGATGGCTCCCATCAGGGCAGTGAGGGCAAACCACAGCCGCAATCCCTTGACATTATTGGCCTGGATGGCAGGCTTGGCCTGGTGGATAACCCAGCTGCTGGAGAGGAGGATTGCCGTGTTGATCCCAGGCAAGAGCAGTTCCCGCTCTGGCGTCCCTTCCGGCGGCCAAACTGGGGCCGTGAGGCGGTAGGCCAAATAGGCCATGAACAGGCCCAAGAACAGACAGCCTTCCGCTACCAGGAACATCAGCAGACCAAAAACGCGATGATCTGGATGCTCAGCATGAGCGGCATGGACCTGGCTAGGGCCAACTCTAAGAGCATCAGAGGCGAGGGATCCTTGCATAGGTCTATGGCTCGAATTGCAAGACTTCTTGAGGTTGAGGACAAGACCGACATGGCTGGGGAGCAGAGGATGGATACCCAGCGGGCAAGTCCCCTGCTAAGAAGAAGTAGGCTCCGCCTCAGCCAGCGCCAGCTCCCGCAAGCTCTGCAACTGGGCGGCCAAGTAATCCAAGGTCTCCTTGCTGTGCAGGCCGTAGTCGTAGGGGCCAGTTAGCAGGATGGGATCCCCGTAGAAGTTGTGGGCAGGCGGTGGGGAAGAAGTTGTCCACTCCAGAGTTAGGGCCTGCCAGGGGTTGTCTCCCGCCTTGGGCCCGGCTACCCAGGAGTAGATGGCGTTCACCAAGAAGGGCAGCGTGGAAATGGCCAGAATGAAAGCCCCCACCGAGCTAATCCAGTTGAGGTCGGCAAATTGCGGGTCGTACTGAGCCACGCGGCGGGGCATGCCCATTAGACCCAGCTTGTGCATCGGCAAAAAGCACATGTTGAAGCCAACAAAGGTTAGCGCAAAATGCACCCGCCCCCAGAACTCGTTCAGCAGCCGGCCAGTCATCTTGGGGAACCAGTGGTAGAGGCCGGCATAGATGCCAAACACACTGCCGCCAAACAACACGTAGTGCAGGTGGGCCACCACAAAGTAGGTGTCGTGGACGTGGATATCCAACGGCACCGAGGCAAGGATGATCCCGCTCAAGCCGCCGATGACAAACATGGAGATAAAGCCCATGGCAAACAACATGGCTGTCCGGTAGTGGATCTTGCCGCCCCAGAGAGTGGCCAGCCAGCTAAACACCTTGATTCCCGTGGGAACGGCAATGGCCATGGTGGCGATCATGAAGAACACCCGCATCCAGTCGGGGGTACCGCTGGTAAACATGTGGTGAACCCAGACGATCAAGCCCAAAAAGCAGATGGCCAAGCTGGAGTAGGCAATGGCTTTGTAGGCAAAGATGGGCTTGCGGGCATGTACCGGCAAAATCTCCGAGATCATGCCGAACACCGGCAGAACCATGATGTACACCGCCGGGTGGGAGTAAAACCAGAACATGTGCTGGTACACCACCGGATCCCCGCCGCCGCTGGGGTTGAAGAAGGCCGTGCCCGCCAACAGGTCAAAGCTAAGCAGGATCAGCGCCCCAGCCAGAACCGGCGTCGCGATGAGAGTGATGATGGAAGCAGCCAGCATCGCCCAGCAAAACAGAGGCATATCCTCCATCTTCATGCCGGGCATGCGCAGCTTGAGGATGGTGGTAATAAAGTTCACGGCCCCCAGAATGGAAGAGGTTCCGCCCAACAAAATGCTTAGGATCCAGAGTTCTTCTCCCACCTTCCCACTGATGAGGCTCAGCGGCGGATACGAGGTCCAGCCAGCTGAGGGGGCCTCGAGGAAGAGGCTGGCCAGCAGCAAAAGGCCGCTGGGTGGAATTAGCCAAAAGGCGACGGCGTTTAGCCTAGGAAAAGCCATGTCCCGCGCTCCAATCATCAGCGGCACCAGGTAGTTGCCAAAGCCCCCCATCAAAGCCGGCACAATCCACAAAAAGATCATGATTGTGGCGTGGAGGGTAAAGGCACCGTTGTAGCGCTCAAAGCCAAGAAAGTCGGCTTCAGGGGTAGCCAGCTCGGCCCGCACGGCTGTAGCCAGCGCTCCTCCCACCAAGTAGAAGAAAAAGCCAGTTACCAAATACTGGATCCCGATCACCTTGTGGTCGGTGGAGAAGGTAAAAAAGCGCCACCAGGGCTCGGCGGCAGGCTCCAGGCTGGCTTTGGGGGCAGCGGCAAAGGTGGGATTGTCCTGTAGCTGGGTCATGGCAAAAGGCTCCTCCTAGCGTCACCAGAACGTCCGTCAAGGGGAAAGGGATCTCTCTAGCCCGCTGAGGGAAGGGATCCCGTTCGCGTCAGCGGGACGGAGTCCTTGGGCAGTTTGAGGGAGGTTAGATCAGCAGGCGAGAGGCCCAAACGCTGCTGGTGAACTTGGACAAAGGCAGATTGTGGGTGAGGGTGGCGCTCAGCCAAGGCCAGCGCGTTGTTCTCGCCCCGAGCAGCCACCAGTTGCTCCTGCTGCCAGCGCTCGAACTCTTCCGGCGTCTCCACTACCAGTTGTGCCACCATCACTCCATGGTAAGGGCCACATAGCTCGGCACAGATGATGGGATAGGTTCCTAGCTGCGTGGGCACAAACTCTAGGTGAGTCTCTCGGCCTGGGATGAGATCTTGCTTTAGGCGAAATTGCGGCACCCAGAAAGCGTGGTTGACATCCATAGCCGTCATGTTCAAGCGCACCCGCTTGTTAAGAGGCAGGTGCAGCTCGCCGGCCACCAAACCCGATTCCGGATAGGTGAACATCCAGGCATATTGCATGCCCTGAACTTGGACAACCAGATCTGGCTGACCCCTCTCCTTTCCCGGCAGCACCGCGGGAGTGTAAGCATAGCCCGGATCCCCTGCTTCCGTCTCCTGGGAAGACCCCATCGCCATGGCCGCGTGGACGTGACCGCCCACCTCGGCGCCTCCATACACTGCCTGATAGACATCGAGGCTGGCCAGGCCCAACCAGAGGATGATCACCGCCGGCACCGCCGTCCAGACGATCTCCAGCAGCACGTTGCCGTGGTTGGGATCCCCGTCTCCTCGATCGCCCCGCCGCTTACGGTAGCGAAAGGCACAGTAGAGGAGCACTCCCTCCACCACCAAAAAGATCCCGGTGGCGAGGGTGATTGTGCTGTTGAAGAGGCTATCGAACAAGGGAGCCGAGTTGGCAGCCGCTTCCGGAAGCAGATGGTGGTTCTGGCCGTACCAGAGGCTGGCCAGGGTCAACAGCACCCCGATCCCCACCAAAAAGATATTCTTGAGCGCGCTCACAGCTGCTTTTCCCCGCTGCTACCACCACGACGTGCCTGCCCTAGCAGATTCTGGGAACAGAACCAGAGCAGGCTTAGACTCATCTCCATTCAAGTCCCAGGAGCCGGCGAGAATTGGCCATCTTAGGGATCTCTTCGGGATCTTCGGCCGGAGCGTTGGCGACGTCTACTGAGGAAGGGCAGCTTGGCCCAAAGAAATCCTTAAAAACCTTCGCCAGTTGCAAAGCTGCATTTAGGATTCGTTGCAAGCGAGTCTCCCCTCTGCCTCTAGAGAAGCACCACCCAGGATAGGAAGGGGTTAGAGGGATCGAGTTATTAACTGTTGCTTCCGCGCATTTTTGAGTGCCAATTGTGGACTGCTCTCCCTAGATTTCGATTCTTCAAACTGCAATGGACTCCTCAATTTCTCCATCTCCCGTCCCCTCTTCGGCTTCGGATCCCGTGCCGCCTGGGGAGCTTTCCCTGCGCATGGGGCGAGCCCTGCTGGGCCTAGCGGCGGCTACTTGGCTGTTGATGGGGCTAGGCAGTGCCACTCGAGTCATGAATGCTGGACTTGCCTGTCCCGACTGGCCCCTCTGCTATGGAGAGCTGGTGCCGACGCAGCAGATGAACCTGCAGGTGTTTCTAGAGTGGTTTCACCGCCTGGTGGCTGCCGGGGTGGGCTTGGCCACCCTGGTGCTAACGGGGTTTGCCTGGCGGAAGCGGCAGGCTTTGCCCGCTTGGCTGCCCTGGGGTCTGAGCTGGGCTTTTGTCTTGGTCGTGGCCCAAGGGATCCTGGGCGGGCTGACGGTAACGGAGTTGTTGCGCTTTGACATTGTGACGGCCCACCTGGGCACGGGCCTGCTGTTTTTTGCCACGCTACTCACCTTGGGATGGCTGGCCTTGCCAAGCGTCGCTCCCTCTGAGGAGGGGAGAGCTTCTGTTGGCTACTTGCCCTGGCTCGGCTTGGGGGCAGTGCTGCTGGTGTACGTCCAGAGCCTTCTCGGGGCTTTGGTGGCTTCCCAATGGGCGTTACACCAGTGCTTTGCTTCGGGTGAACTGTGCGGAGTGATGAGCAGTCACTTGCTAGGGGTGGCTCCGGCCACGCTGGCGGTGTTGCTGGTGGCGGTGGCTACGAGTTGGCGGCGGCAGCAGATCCCAAGAATTCTCAAGCGGCTGGGCCATGGATCCGTAGTCCTTTTGCTGGCGCAAGTGGGGGTTGGCATTCTCACCTATCGCTACCGGCTGCAGGTGGAGCCCTTGACGGTAGCCCACCAGATGATCGGGGCAGCTTTGCTGGCGTGCTTGCTGGGCTTTACGGTGCTGGCCTGGCGGATGAGCAACAGCCTTGGGGGAAGGATCCCTCGGGGGGTAGCCGCAGCCACAGAAATGAACGGCGAGTAGTTCCATGGCAGATATCCTTCCAACCTACCGTCCAGATCCTTGTCAGAACACGGTGACAGGGATCCCTTTTGGCCATCGCCAAAGTCTGGCGCAGGTTTTGCGCAGCTATAGCCAGTTGGTGAAGCCGAAGATCATCGCCCTCTTGCTGATGACCACGGCTGGAGCGATGTGGATGGCGGGCAATACGGATCCCTTCAAGTTTGGTGTCACCCTCTTGGGGGGAGGGATGGCGGCGGCCGCAGCCAATATCATCAACATGGTGTACGACGCCGATATTGATCGGATGATGGAGCGAACCCGCCACCGTCCTCTGCCTTCCGGTCGCATTCGGGCCCGACATGCCCTGATGTTTGCCGGGATCCTGGCTGTGATGTCCTTTGGTGTGCTAGCCTGCTTTACCAATTGGCTGGCTGCTGGCTTAGCCATGGCAGGGATCCTGGTGTATGTAGGGGTCTATACCCACTGGCTGAAGCGTTCCAGCCCCCAGAACATTGTTATCGGCGGAGCAGCAGGGGCAATCCCACCTTTGGTGGGCTGGGCAGCGGCTACGGGCAAGCTGAGCTGGGCTGCTTGGGTGATGTTTGCCATTATTTTTTTGTGGACCCCGCCCCACTTCTGGGCCTTGGCGATTTTAAAGCAAGAGGACTATGCCCGCGCCGGGGTGCCGATGCTGCCGGTGGTGGCAGGAGAAAGGCCAACTGCCGCCCAGATTCTCCTCTACGCCCTGCTAATGGTGCCAGTCAGTCTACTGCTGGTTTACCCTTTGCACGTGCTGGGATCCTTTTACTTGAGTGTGGCAACCCTGCTGGGATCCCTTCTCATTTGGAAAGCGGTGCAGTTGCTCCAGGAACCGCACAACCGGCAGCGGGCAGCCTCCCTCTTCACCTTTGCTAACCTCTACTTGCTGCTGTTGTGCGGCGCCATGGGGTTGGACAGGTGGTCGCTAACCCAAGCCCTTTGGGAGCAAGCTCTTGCCTCCCTGCAGGGGATCTATACCAGCCTAGTAGCGCTGGCCAGCCACCCGGCAGAGGTGGGATCCCTCTAGCCGGCAATCTTTGCTCCTCCCTTCTGCAATACTGCTATGGGTATGTTGAGAACAGCACGAGAGTATGCAGCATCTCGCCAAGGGCTGGCTTCAGTGCCAGGCCAGCGCGGCAGGATCCCGGTTGTCCCTTGCTTGGTTTGCCCCCTGCAGCCTCCTGTTTAGCCTGCTCTGGGCTGGGTCTACCTTTGCCCAAGCGGAGGCGCCTAACTCTGCCACCTCGCTCCTCCCGGATAGCCGAGCAATTCGTACCCCTGACCCGCCTCCCACCCTGGCCGCTCCTCCTGGAGCCCGCCCTGCCCCTCCCTCCTCGCTTCTGCAGGGAGCTTCTAGGGCTGAAGACCTGGTGGTGCCTCAATCTCCTTTGGAAGTGCGCATCGAGCGGACGGAGGGCTTGTCTTTACAAGAGGCCCTCGAGATTGCCGTTGCCCAAAACCCGACGGTGCAGCAGGCAAGGCTGGCTGTGGAAAGGGCTAAAGCGGGTGTAGCCCTGGCCCAAGCAGCTTTTGCTCCCACCCTTTCCAGCCGCGCCAACTACCAGTACAGCGAGCCCCCTGCTCCCGGCGGCACTCCCAGCCGCCAATCCCACACTCTCTCCGCTAGCGTGGTGCGGCTAGACTACACGGCCTTCGACAGCGGGGTTAGGGCGCAAAACCTGCAGCTGGCTGAGGAAGCTCTGCGCCTTGCCCAACTGCAGCTGGAGCAAACCCTGCAGACAGTGAAACAAGCGGTAGCCAATGCTTACTATGACCTCCAAAGCGCCGATGCCCGAGTGGCCATTAGCCAGGCTGCGGTTGCCAGTTCTGAGGCCACCCTGCGGGATGCCCAAGCCCGAGAGCGGGCTGGGGTAGGTACTCGCTTTGAGATTCTCCAGGCGGAGACGGAATTGGCCAACAACCGCCAAGCCTTGCTGGCAGCCCAAAACGCCCAGCAACTCAGCCGTCGTCGTCTGGCTGAGCTCCTGAACTTTCCCCGCCCCACCGATGTGCTAGCTGAAGAGCCTATTGAGCCGATGGGAGAGTGGGATCTCAGCTTGGAGGAGACCATTGTTGCTGCCTTGGCCAAGCGCCAAGAGCTGGAGCGCCAACGCCGAGAGCTGGAGCAAGCTCAAGCGCGCCTGCGCCTAGCCCAAGCTAGCAACGGTCCCCAAATTAGTTTGTTTGCTAGTCTCGACGCGGTAAATGACTTTAAGGCCAACCGCAACAGTTTTGATGTCGGCTACTCAGTTGGGGCCAATTTTAACTTGACCTGGTTTGACGGAGGAAAGGCGGAGGCCCAGGCTCGCCAAGCCGAGATCGACGGCCAAGTAGCTGTGAGTAGTTTCATTAGCACCCGGAATGAAATTCAACGCAGCGTAGAAGAGGCCTTCCTTACCCTCAGCTCTAGCCGGGAACAGATTGACGCCGCCAAAGTAGCAATTGCCTCAGCAGAAGAAAGCCTGCGGCTAGCGCGGCTGCGCCTGCAGGCGGGTGTGGGCACCCAGACAGAGGTAATCAACGCCGAGGCTGCCCTCACTACTGCTCGGGGCAATCTTGCCAACGCAGTAATTGCCTATAACCGTGCTCTAACGCAACTGCGGCGAGCCATCGGCAGCCTCTAACTCACTCCCCCTCCCTCCGGGAGAAGGGGGCTGGGATCCCTAGATCTTGCGGGAGTAGTACTCAACTACCAGCAGCTCGTTGACTGGGGCACAGATTTGCTCGCGCGAAGGCAGATCCTTAATGCGGCCGCGCAGCTTCTCTTTGTCAAACTCTAGGTAATCCGGCAGAAACAGTCCTGGATACTCGGCGTAGGCAGCCACCAGCCGGCGAGAGGACTCCTTGTTCCTAACTGTAATCACATCGCCCACCTTGCACTCGTAGCTGGGAATGGTTACCTTGCGACCATTAACTTCAATGTGGCCATGGGTCACCAGCTGCCGTGCCGCTGGAATGGTTGGGGCCATGCCAAGGCGAAACACAATGCAGTCTAAACGCATCTCCAGAAGCTGGAGCAGAGCTAGCCCCGTGGATCCCTTAGAGCGCCGCGCCTTGCGCATGTAGCGGATCATCTGCCGCTCGCTCACGCCGTAGTTAAAGCGGACTTTTTGCTTTTCCTCTAGGCGAATGGCATATTCAGACTTTTTCTTGCGCTCCGCCCCATGCATACCAGGGGGGTTGGTGTTTTTGGGGCGCTTGCGAGTCAGGCCGGGCAGGTCAAGCCCCCCAAAACGGCGAATGATCCTCAAGCGGGGCCCTGTATAGCGAGACATGCAGGCGTTTCTCCAAAAGCAGCAGAAAAAATAAAGGGCAGAACGTCAAAAGAATTGGCGATCTCCTATATTAAGCTCTCAGCACCTTTTTTGGGCAAGGGGTAAAAGAGCCGCGGCCGTTAGTCACGGCGAAGCTGCAACTGGGTACGGATGAAGGCGCGATCCTCACTGAGTAGGCCGTTGAGGGTGCGCCGTTCCCCCAAGATAGGATCTGGATCCAAGCCAATGGCCTCCAGGTCGGCTAGCACCATCAGTTCCACCAGTTGGGCAAAGGTTACTTTGGGCTGCCACCCCAGCACCCGCTTGGCCTTGGAGGCGTCCCCCAACAGCAGATCCACCTCTGTGGGGCGGTAGTAGCGGGGATCGATCTCAATCAGCACGCGATCCTTGTAGACTCCCTGTTCTTCCAGTCCGGATCCCCGCCAGGTAATGGGCATGCCCACCAAAGCAAAAGCGCGTTCGGCAAACTCCCGCACGCTGTGGGTTTCGCCAGTAGCTAGTACGTAGTCGTCCGGCTGGGGCTGCTGCAGCATCATCCACATCCCCTCGACGTAGTCCTTGGCATAGCCCCAGTCCCGCTTGGCATCCAGGTTGCCTAGGTAAAGCTTGTCCTGCTTGCCGGCCACAATACGGCTGACAGCGCGAGTAATCTTGCGGGTAACGAAGGTCTCGCCCCGCCGTGGGCTTTCGTGGTTAAACAAAATGCCGTTGCAGGCAAAGAGGTTGTAGGCTTCGCGGTAGTTGACCGTCTGCCAGTAGGCGTACACCTTGGCGCAGGCGTAGGGGCTGCGGGGATAGAAGGGGGTGGTCTCCTTTTGCGGGATCTCCTGCACCAGCCCAAACATCTCCGAGGAGCCCGCCTGGTAAAACTTCACCCGGATCCCCGTGCGCTGTTGGTAGTCGCGGATGGCCTCCAGGAGGCGTAGGGTGCCCATGGCTACTGCATCGACGGTGTATTCCGGGTTATCAAAACTTACCCGCACGTGGGATTGGGCCCCTAGGTTGTACACCTCCGTCGGCTGCACCTGCTCCAAAATCCTGCGCAGAGTGGTGCCATCGGTGAGATCCCCATAGTGGAGAAACAGCTTAGCGCTGGGGTCGTGGGCATCCACGTAGAGGTGGTCAATGCGGTCAGTATTGAAGGTGCTGGCGCGGCGGATGATGCCGTGGACTTCGTAGCCTTTTTGCAACAACAGTTCGGCCAGGTAGGAGCCATCCTGGCCGGTAATGCCGGTAATCAAGGCACGTTGGGTCATGGGGTTGCGCCCGTAGGAACTTCCACCTTCAGCCCCTTGCTCCCCTCAAGACCTGGGAGCTGTAACTCCAAAATTATAGGGCACGTCTTCTCCGCAGGAACTGACCGCTTAGACAGAGCCGAGGTAACGCTCCTTAACCTGCTGCAGGGCTGGGGTCAGGGCCATCGGCCAGGGATCTGGCTGACGCAGTTGCCGCACCTCCTTTGGTAAGCGCAGCACCGAGGCACGACTGCGGCGGGCGATGGTTTCCAGGTCGGGCAAGGGTTCCAGGAGCACGCCCCTGTGCATGACCTGGCGCAGCAGCGGCTCGTAGCCAGGGGGCGGGGTCTCGTCAGCCTGACCCAGCAAGTCCCCTGTGGGGCCGCGAAAGATTTGCTTGCGCCCTGGCAGGGTGGCTTTGGCAAAGGAGGCCTTGGCCACGGGGATCCCATTGATCTCCACCAATTTGTACACTCCGTTCACCCCCTCGCCGGTAACCAGGCGGGTGCCAACACCGTAGCCGCTGATGGGCGCTTGGGAGTGGTGCAACCGCTCAATCTCGTACTCGTCCAAATCACCGCTAACAAACACCGGCGCCCCCTGCGGCAGGATGGCCTTGACCTGGCGGGAGAGGGCCTCCAGATCCCCCGAGTCGATGCGCACGCCGCCAATTTCCCCCCGGGATCCCAGTTGATCTGGCGGGGTGGCAGCAAAGAGCTGGGCTGCGGTGCGCGCTCCCTGGAGGGGATCGTAGGTGTCGATGAGCAAAACCGCTTGGGGAAAGTAGCGCCGGAAAGCTTGAAAGGCCCGGGTCTCATCGCCAGAGAGGGTGGCAATGGCCATCACGAGGGAATGGGCCATGGTGCCCGCCGGCTTGCGCCCCAACTTGAGAGCTGCCAAGACATTGGAGGTGGCATTGAACCCCGCCGCCAGCGCTGCCCGCGCTGCCCAGAGGCCCGCCTGGGGACTAAAGGCTCGCCGCGTGCCGAACTCCAACAAAATGGCCTCGTCCCCTGCCGCATCACGCATGCGGGCTGCCTTAGTGGCAATCAGGGTTTGGTAGTTGAAGGTGGTCAGCAAGTAGGTTTCCACCAGCTGGGCTTGCCACAGAGGAGCCTCCACCCGCAGCAGCGGCTCGTTGGCAAAAACGGCCGTCCCCTCCGGTACTGCCCACACATCCCCCTCGAAACGGCAGCTAGCCAGCAGCTCCCAGAAGCGCGGCGGTGCCTCGGCAAAAATGCCCGTTTCCCGCAGTGCCTGCAAGGCTTCTGGCGGAAAGTGCAACTGCTGCAGGTATTCCACTGCTTGGGCCAGCCCCATGGCAATGAGGTAGCCATAGTCGCTAGGCAAGCGCCGCACAAACAGCTCAAAGGCCGCCGGCTGATTCTCCAGCCCCTCCCCCACATAGCAGGCAGCCATTGTGAACTGGTAGAGATCGGTTAGTAAGCCGTAGTCTTGGGGTTGCAGGGAGGAAAAGCTTGGGTCTACCATGGAACCCTCAAGTAAGCCAGAGAGGCAACGCCCGTGGGGAAAGGCAGAGAAGCCGTTGCCCCAGTTGGAGCTACCATGGTAGCAAGTCCAGCCTGCCAGGGATCCCTACCCTGCAAGGCAGCAAAAGCTTGGCTACGGGAAGTGCCATGGACACCCCCGCTCCACCCTTGACACCGCCAGTGCTGTCAACTCTGCCTGTGCCCTCCCACTTTGCTCCTGAGCGGGTGGGGGAGATTTGGCGGGTGCCCTACCAGCAGCGGGCCCCAGAGGCAGAGCGCTGGGCCCAGGAGCACCACATTCCCCCGGCGGAATTCGATCGGGTACGGGTGGGCCTGTTGCTGATTGATGTGCAAAACACCTTCTGCATTCCTGGCTTCGAGCTGTTTGTGGGCGGCCCCAGCGGCTTGGGGGCGGTGGAGGACAACTGCCGCCTGTGCCAATTCATCTACCGCAACCTTGCCCACATCACCCAGATCGTGGCTACTCTGGACACCCACACGGCGATGCAGATCTTCCACCCCATCTTCTGGGTAGACGCCCAGGGATCCCATCCCGAGCCGGCTACCGCCATCTCGGCAGCCGAGATTCGCTCAGGACGCTGGCGGGTCAACCCTGCCATGGCCGCCAACCTCACCCAGGGGGATCTGACGCGGCTGCAGGCCTATGCCCTCCACTATGCCGAGCAACTGGAGAAAGGGGGGAAATATCCTCTCATTGTCTGGCCCTACCATTCCATGCTAGGGGGGATTGGCCATGCCCTGGTACCGGCAGTGGAGGAGGCGATCTTCTTCCACGCCATTGCCCGCTGCAGCCAGCCCAGCTTCCAACTCAAGGGGGCCAGCCCCCTGACGGAAAATTACTCTGCCCTCAGCCCGGAGGTCTTGACAGGGCCGGAGGGGGATCCCGTCGGCGAGAAAAATGAATCCCTTATCCGCCACCTCCTGGAATTTGATGCCCTCATTGTAGCTGGCCAAGCCAAAAGCCACTGCGTTGCCTGGACGGTGAGCGACCTACTGCAGGAGATTCAGGCCAGAGATCCCAGCCTAGCCAGGAGGGTCTACCTTCTGGAAGACTGCACCTCGCCGGTAGTGATCCCCGGCGTGGTTGACTTTAGCGAGCAGGCGGAGGCGGCCTTTGCCCGCTTTGCGGCAGCGGGGATGCACCGGGTGCGTTCCACCGATCCCCTCTGGACGTGGCCTGACTTTCCCCGGCCTCTTGCGGAGGAGACTTAATCTGCTCTAGTGGTAGGATGCGGCAGGACAGCCTGTCGGAGTTGGCCTGTGTACGACTGCCCCGGCGGTGCAGAGTGGCTGCGGGACCTTCGCCCTGAAGCCAGTTCCCTACGCCCCCCCAGTGGCGTCCGCGACTTCTTGCCGCGGGAAGTCCAGCGGCGAGAAAGGCTGGAGGCGCAACTAACCCAGGTTTTTCGCCGCTACGGCTACCAACGCATCATCACCCCCACCTTAGAGCGGTTAGAGACCCTGCTGGCGGGGGGATCCATCCGCGGCGAAGCCGTGCTGCAACTGCGGGATGGGGAAGGGACAATGCTGGGGCTGCGTCCCGAGTTTACTGCCTCCATTGTGCGGGCAGCGGCTACCCGGCTGGCGGGCGGGCCTCTGCCCCTGCGGCTTTATTACCACGGCAGTGTCTTCCGCAACAGCCAGCGGGAGGAGGGATCCTACAGCAGCCAGGAGTTTTTCCAGTCGGGGGTGGAGCTCATTGGCGCGGGAGGATGGTTGGCCGACGCTGAGATCTTGCTGCTTTTGGCCGATTGCGTGCGCGCTGTTGGCATCCGCAGCTGGACGCTGCTATTGGGAGATGTGGGCCTGACCGAGAGCCTGCTCAATGCCGTGGCTCCCAAGGCCCAGGCAGCAGTGCGCCGCGCCATTGCCCAGCTTGACTACGTTTACCTGGAATCGGCTCCTCTGCCAGAGGCGGCCCGCCAGATTGGCTTGCAGATTCTGGGATTGCGCGGCCAGCCTGAGCAGGTCCTACCTCAGCTTGCCCAGCTTCCTGTGCCCCCGGAGCGGTTGCGGGATCTGCGGCAGTTGTGCCAGATCCTGGAAGCCCAGCAGGTGCGGGTGGTGCTGGATCTAAGCTTGCTGCAAACTCTGGCCTACTACACCGGCGTTGTCTTCCAGGCAGTGGTGGGGGGAGAGGTCATTGCTCTAGGCGGGCGCTACGACCAGCTCTATGCCCTCTACAGTCCGCAGCAAGTTGAGCAGCCAGGGATCGGCTTTACCCTCCTGCCGGATACCCTGCTGCGGCTTTTGCCCCCTGATCCCCAGCCTGGGGCAACCGCCTGTAGGCGCTTAGTGGTGCCGCTGGTGCCGGCAGGGATCCCGGCAGCGCTGGCCTTGGCCGCCCGCTGGCGGGAGTCAGAGGCGGTGGAGCTGGAGCTGCTGGATCGCTCCCCCGAAGAAATCGAGGCCTATGCCCGCCAGTGCCGGATCCCGGAGATTGCCTGGGTGCAGGCCGATGGCAGCTACCACATCTCCCCCGTGGACTAATCCCAATCAAATATCCAGAGCCGCCAGCTCCAACTGGCCGCTGTGGGCCTCGATGAACTCCCGCCGGGGGCCAACGGCATCCCCCATGAGGATGGTGAAAATGCGATCCGCCTCTGCGGCGTCTTCGATGGTAATCTGCTTGAGGACGCGCGTTGCCGGGTTCATGGTGGTTTCCCAGAGCTGCTCTGGCATCATTTCCCCCAAGCCCTTGAAGCGCTGGATGGTGTACTTGGTGTTGGCCGGCAGGCTGCGCAGGACTTGCTCTTTCTCGGCCTCGTTGTAGCAGTAGCGCACGTTGTTGCGGCCCCACTCAATCTTATAGAGGGGCGGGCAGGCAATGTAGACGTAGCCCTGCTCCAAGAGGGCCTTCTGATAGCGGTAAAAGAAGGTAAGCAGCAGAGTGCGGATGTGACTGCCATCCACATCGGCGTCGGTCATGAGGATGATGCGGTGGTAGCGCAGTTGGCTGGGATCGAACTCCTCGCCCTTGACCCCCAGGCCCAGCGCTGTAATCAGGGCCTGAATCTCGGCGTTTTTGTAGATCTTGGCGGGATCTGCCTTCTCGATGTTGAGGATCTTGCCCCGCAAAGGCAGCACCGCCTGAAACTGGCGATCCCGTCCCTGCTTGGCGCTGCCCCCTGCCGAGTCGCCCTCCACCAAGTACACCTCTGACTCCGCCGGATCCCGGCAACTGCAGTCAGCCAGTTTCCCCGGCAGTGTGGAAGATTCCAGAGCCGACTTGCGGCGTACCAGCTCCCGGGCCCGGCGGGCAGCTTCGGCCGCGTTGAAGGACTGGATGGCCTTATCGACGATCCCCCTCGCCACGTTGGGGTTGAACTCCAGATATTCCGCGAGGGCCTCCGAGACAAGGGTTTGGACAATGCCCCGCACCTCGGTGTTGCCCAGCTTGGTTTTGGTTTGCCCCTCAAACTCAGGGTTGGGCACCTTGACCGAGAGGATGGCCGTCAGGCCCTCCCGCACGTTTTCTCCCGCCAGGTTGCTGTCGGACTCTTTGAGCTTGTTCAGCTTGCGGGCTTGGCTGTTGATGGTAAGGGTAAGGGCAGTCTTCAATCCCTCCAAGTGGGTGCCCCCTTCGGTGGTACGGATGTTGTTGGCAAAGCCAATTACCGTGTCGGTGTAGACATCCGCACACCACTGCAAGGCTGCTTCCACCTCAACGCCATCCCGCTCCCCGCGCACATAGATGATCTCGGGGTGGATGGGGGTCTTTTCTTGGTTGATAAAGGCCACATATTCCCGGATGCCGCCCGCAAATTGATAGACTTCCCGCTGAGGCGGATCCCGCCGCAGATCGCTAAAGATGATTTTCAAGCCGGCATTGAGATAGGCCAGCTCCCGCAGACGAGCAGCCAGCACGGCATAGTCAAACTCCCGCTCCGGGAAGATAAGCTCATCCGGCTTAAAGCGCACCTCGGTACCCCGCCGCTGGGCCCCTGCCGGCTGCGGCTCGGACTTGAGGGATCCCACCGCCGCCCCCCGCTCAAAGCGCTGGAAGTAAACCCTGCCCTCCCGCCAGACTCTGGCCTCCAACCACTCCGAGAGGGCATTCACCACCGACACCCCAACGCCGTGCAGTCCACCGGAGACCTTGTAGCCGCCTCCTCCAAACTTGCCGCCGGCGTGCAATACGGTCATGACCGTTACCAACGCCGACTGACCGGTTTTGGGGTGGATATCTACTGGGATGCCGCGGCCATTGTCCAGCACCGACACCGAGCCATCGGGGTAGAGGGTAACCTGAATCTCGTCGCAGTAGCCGGCCAGGGCCTCATCGACGGAGTTGTCCACCACCTCGTACACCAAGTGGTGCAATCCCTTCGGCCCAGTAGAGCCAATGTACATACCAGGCCGCCTGCGCACAGCCTCCAAGCCTTCTAGAACTTGGATCTGCTCTGCACCGTAGTTTTCTGTCATTTTCAACCCCAGTGGAAAAGCAACCGCAGCCCCGCTAACACGAGTCCGGAAAAATTGACCTCTGAGGCCAGAGTGGGGCCAGTACCCCCAAAATACGCTGCCATGATAGCACAAAAGCCTAGAAGGGCAAAAGAGCGGCCCCTGAGGGCCGACTTGGCTAGGGGATGCAGGAGAGTTATCTGTTTTGGCCAAGGAAGCTCTCCAGCAAGCCGGGCGGCGGCTGCACCTGCAGCTCACCTTTTTCCAGGTCCACAACCGGCACCAGAGCTTTCACGAAGGGGATCAACACCTGCCGCTGGTCGGGGGTGGAGATCTCCAGCACATCTTGGCCGACAGCCCAGATTGCCGAGACATGCCCCAGCAGGTGCCCCTGATGGTAGACGGCCAGGCCGATGAGATCGCGGTAGTGGTACTCCTCCGGTCCCAGGGACGGGCGCTGGGAAGCTGGCACCAGCACCTTAGCTCCCACCCAAGCCTCTGCCGCCGTCCGATTGGAAATCCCTTCTAGCCGCACTAGGTAGAGGCCCTTGCCAGGAAAAAACTGCCCCTCAACTAGGGAATGCAGCAGCGGCTCAGGGTCTGTGGCTCGCTGCAGCCAGCGGGGCCCTGGCTGGGTGAGGCGCTCCGGAAAATCCGACCAACACTTGACCCGCAGCCAGCCCCGCAGGCCATGAGCGGCCACCACCTGTCCCACCAACAACCAAGCGGGATCTACAGACATGGCGTTGACTTTCAAGAATCAAGCGAAGGGATCTCAAGGTTAGACGAGGGCGCCGCCGAAGTACGCAATTGCGGGACCTCGGAAGTTGGGGAGCTGGATCCCTGGCTAACTTTGGAGATGTCCACCATCGAAAGCAACCCTTGCAGGGTGCCGGGGATGGAATTGGGATCCATAAAGATTACCTTGGCGCTGGGGCTGCTGCCCACCTTGAGGCCCATATCGATGTAGTTTTGGGCCATCAGGTATTGCAAGGCGTTGGCCGCCTGGGGGTGCTCTTGCAAGGCAGCGGCGATGGTTCTGATGGCCTCAGCAGTACCCTCGGCCAAGAGCAGTCGCTGCCGTTTTTCGGCTTCTGCCCGCAGGAGTTGGGCTTTGGCAGCCCCTGCCGCTTGGTTAATGCTGGCCTGCTGCTCCCCTTCCGACCTGAGGATGGCGGCCCGCTTCTCCCGCTCGGCAGCCATCTGCTTTTCCATTGAATCCTGCACCGTCTTGGAGGGTTGAATATCCCTAACTTCCACGCGGGTGATCTTGATCCCCCAGGGATCCGTGGCCTCATCCAGCTCTGCCAGAAGGCGGGCGTTGATCTCGGCGCGGGAGGAAAAGGTCTGATCCAAGTCCATGCGGCCAATCTCCGCCCGCAGCGCCGTTAGCACCAAGTTCACCAAAGCCCGCTGCACATCCTCTACGGCGTAGCGGGCCTTGATCATATCCGTGATACGCCAGTAAACCACCGCATCCGCCATCAGGGAAACGTTGTCGCTGGTGATGCACTGCTGCGGCGGCACGTCCAGCACCTTCTCGCGGATAGTTTCCTTGAACACAATCCTGTCGATGGGAGGAAAAATGATGTGCAACCCGGGTGTCAGCTTGCGGTGAAACCTCCCCAAACGCTCTACCAGTGCTTCATAGCCTTGGCTGATGATCTTGACCGAGTTGAACAGGTAGCCGATAAAGATGAGGGCAAGGGCGGCTAAGATGCCAGGCATAGGGCTCTTCTCCTAACAGAGGGTTCAGCCCCCATTCTAGACAGCTGCTGGGACTGCTCCCTTCACCCTTCGACACGCCTCAGCCTCAATAGAGAGGGGAGGCGTGAACAGGATAGTTAGAGCTGCGGATTTCTTGTTGGGGCCGCAATCTTATCCGGTAGAAAGCTTGTGGGGGGATCCCGTCTATGAAACTGGACAGCAGGAACCTAGAAGTTGGCCTGAACAAAATCTACGACGTTATTGTTGCCGGTGGTGGCGCAGGGGGGCTGTCGGCAGCCATTTACCTGGCCCGCTACAGCTTAAGCTGCCTGGTGGTGGAAAAGGGCAGAGGCCGCTCTTTCTGGATGCAGGATTTGCGCAACTATCTGGGCCTGCCGCCAAACACGCCAGGACGAGAGCTGTTGCGACAGGGAAGGGAGCACGCCCTCAGCTTGGGGGTGGACTATCTAGGGGGCTTTGTGGAAGATGTCACAGATGAGGGAGACCTTTTTGCTGTCAAGGTCAAAGTGGGAAAAGTCAACAGTATCTACCCTGTTTTTCGCAGCAAATATTTGATTGCAGCAACGGGCATTATCGATTATTTGCCCCAATTGCCTGATATGCAAAATGTCTACGAATATGCAGGCTACTCGCTTCATGTCTGCATGATCTGCGATGGTTACGAAATGCGGGATCAGAAGGCAGTTTTGATTGTCAATTCAGAAGATCGAATTAATACGGCTTTTGTCCTCAACTGGTTTACGCCCTATATCTCGGTGTTGACCCACGGCCTGTGCTCGGTTGGCCCTGAGATGCGCAAAAAACTGGCCGAGCACGGCTATCCCCTTTACGAATCTCCCATTCGCCGCTTTCTGGGCGAGAACCACCAGCTGCGGGGTGTAGAGCTCGAGGATGGCACCTACATCGAGGCAACCACCGGCCTGGTGGCCATGGGAGCCAAATCCCACAACGACTATTTGAAAGGGATCCCCAATTTGCGCTGGCAGGGCGAAAACCTCGTGACCGACGAGTGGTGCCGCACCACCCATCCGCGGCTCTTCGCGGTAGGGGATTTGAAGCAGGGCCTCAATCAGGTGGCGATTGCCGTTGCCGACGGGGCGCTGGCTGCAACCGCCATTTGGCGGGACATCCGCCGGGCCTCGCCCGCTCGTAAATGGGAAGAGCGCCTGCGCTCTTAGCTTGGGCTCATTCCACCCTCTTGAGGGTTTGGGATGGTCTTCTGCCCTATAATTGTTGCGAAGCCCCGAGCAATTCCCATGCATTCTCTGAAAGCGGCGATCTTTTTTTTGGTTTTCCTATTAGTAGGGCTGCATTACTACGCGGTAGAGGCCCAGTCTTTTTTTCATCTGAACCTGACTCTAACCTCAGAATACGATCCTATTCTCCCGATCGAGAGCGTTCGCGTTGTGCGCGGCAGCAATCCCCAAGACCTGCTGGTTTATCTATCGGCTCCTTC